>DATDDW010000179.1:0-2936 GCA_036523615.1 Sphingomicrobium sp. | reverse complement strand
GAGCCTCCGGTAAACTCGTTAACGGGCGGCGCTTGCACATGCGCCGGGGGAAAGATCAAGCATGGGCCAGCCGCATTGCATCGTCTTCGCCAACGAAAAGGGCGGGACCGGCAAATCGACCACGGCGGTGCACACCGCGGTGGCGCTCGCCGCGTCCGGTCACCGCGTCGCAGCGCTCGACCTCGACAGCCGCCAGCGGACGATGACCCGCTATCTCGAAAACCGCGCGGCAACGATGCGGCGGCTGGACAAGCTCGACCTGCCGCACGCTGCCTATGAAGTGCTCGAGGAGCATAGCGAGGAGGGGCTCACTGCGGCCATCGAACGCCTCGCGCAGGACGCGGACGTGATCGTCGTCGACACGCCGGGGCGCGACGATGCGATCGCCAAGGCGGCAATCCTCCGCGCCGACACTCTGGTGACGCCGATGAACGACAGTTTTGTCGACCTCGACCTCATCGGCCAGGTGCATCCCGAGAATTACAAGGTGACCAAGCCGAGCTTTTACGCCGAGCTGATCTGGAACAGTCGCACGGCGCGGGCCAAGCAGAGCGGCAAGAGCGTCGACTGGGTGGTGCTGAGGAACCGCCTTCAGCATATCGAATCGCACAATCTAAAGCGTGTCGGCGCAGCGCTCGACGAGCTCGCGCGGCGCGTCGGGTTCCGGGTGATCCCTGGTCTCGGCGAGCGCGTGATCTACCGCGAGCTGTTCCCCAAGGGCCTGACTCTCATTGACCTGCCCCAGCTCGGGGAAGTCGGCATCGCCCATATTACCGCGCGGCAGGAGCTGCGCGAGATGATCGCCGGGCTCGGCATCCCCGGCGAGGATGAGCTCAAGCTCGCTGCCGCCGGTTGAACCAATCCGCTGCCGCTGCGTAAGGCAGCGCAATGACCCACCAGTTCAATCCGACCATCCTGCGCGAATATGACATCCGCGGGATCGTCGGCGACACGCTCACCGAGGCGGACGCTTATGCGCTCGGACGGACCTATGCCGCGCTCGCGCGCGATGAAGGCGCTCACCGCGCCGCCGTCGGCCGCGACGGGCGCATGCATTCGGGGATGCTCGAGGCGGAGCTGATCCGCGGCCTCACCGAAGGCGGGCTCGACGTGATGCAGATCGGCATGGGCCCGTCCCCGATGCTCTACTTCGCGACACATTACCTCGACGTCGACGGCGGGTTGCAGGTCACCGGAAGCCACAACCCGGCCGAGTACAATGGCTTCAAGCTGCTGCTGAAGGGCCGATCCTTGTTCGGCGTCGAGATCCAGGAGATCGGCCGCCGCTCGGCCGCCGGACGCTGGAGCGTGGGCAGCGGCAGCGTCGAGGAGGTCGACATTCGCGAGGCCTATGTGAACCGCCTGCTCGAGGGTTTCTCCGGTGCGGCGTTCCGGATTGGCTGGGATGCCGGCAATGGCGCTGCCGGGCCGGTGCTCGACATGATGGTCGAGCGCCTGCCCGGCCATCATCATGTGATCTTCAGCCAGGTCGACGGAACCTTCCCCAACCACCACCCCGATCCGACCGTCGAAGCCAACCTCGCCGACCTGAAAGCGCTGGTCGAGCGCGAGCAGCTCGACTTCGGAATCGCTTTCGACGGAGACGGGGACCGCATCGGCGCGGTCGACGGCAAGGGCCGCGTGATCTGGGGCGACCAGCTGCTGATGATCCTCGCCGGCCCGGTGCTAGAAGCCGAGCCCGGCGCGACTATCATCGCCGACGTCAAGGCGAGCCAGACCCTGTTCGACCGGATCGCTGAATTGGGCGGCAGGCCGCTGATGTGGAAGACCGGCCACAGCCTGATTAAGTCGAAGATGAAGGAGACCGGGGCGCCGCTCGCCGGCGAAATGAGCGGCCACGTCTTCTTCAAGCACCGCTGGTACGGCTTCGACGACGCGCTTTACGCGGCCATCCGCCTGATCGAGGCGGTGTCGCAAAGCGGCCAGAGCCTGACCGAGATCATGCATGCGATGCCGAAGAGCGTGGCGACGCCGGAAATGCGCTTCCAGGTCGAGGAGAGCCGCAAGTTCGCCATTGTGGATGAGGTTCGCGAACGCCTCGCCGCCGATGGCGCGAGGGTCGACGCGACCGACGGGGTGCGGGTCAGCACCGCCGACGGCTGGTGGCTGCTGCGCGCCTCGAACACCCAGGACGTCCTGGTCTCGCGCGCCGAGGCGAAGGACGAATCCGGAGTCGAGCGCCTGATCGCGCAGATCGACGATCAGCTGGCGAAATCAGGGGTGCGTCGCAGCGAAGCCGCGCATTGAGGCGCCTAGGCGAGCTGAGGCGCGGCCTGTTCGATCTTGTCCCGCGCCGCCAAACCGCGCGCGGCGGCGGTCGCGACCCGCTCGGCGGCTCGCGGCGACATCGCGTTGAGAGTCGCCTTGAAGTTATCCTGGACCATGCCGGTGCCGAGGAAGGTCCAGCGAGACGCCTGATGCTGCTGGCGAATCACCCACTGCCGATTGGGCACGGGCCGGCCGATCGCTCTTTCGAGTGACCTGATGTTCCCGCCCGCCTGCACCGCGAGGCACAAGTCGAGGTAGACGACGATCTGGAAGAACTCGTCCAGGGCGCGCAGAATTTGCGCTTCGCTGCGGCCTTCGGCGAGCGCGTCAACGATCAACGTGTCGAGCTTGGCGTGCTGCGCCTCTTCCATCCAATGGAACTTCATTAGCCGCTTGAACAAGGGATCGATGTCGCCTTCGTCGCGGATCGAGCCGACATAGTGCGCCTGGGTCATCCACTCGATCATGAGGATGACGAGTCCGACGGCGAGCGCATCGTGGCGCAGGATGTCCGCGGTCAGCCGCCCCGGCGGGCCAAGCAAGTCGCACTTGACGACAAAGCCGCGCTCGAACGCCTGCTTGTAGCGGTTGAACAGGTGGATGCGCTTGGCTTCCTCGCAAGCGAAGTTAAGCAGTGCCCGGACCCG
>DATDDW010000178.1:0-4132 GCA_036523615.1 Sphingomicrobium sp. | reverse complement strand
GCCGGGCTCGGGGCGCTTGTCGAACACCTCGTCGATGAGGCCGAAGGCCTTGGCTTCGTCGGCCTCGAGGAACTTGTCGCGGTCCATCGCCTTCTCGATCTCCTCGATCGTCTGGCCGGTGTACTTGGCGTAGAGCTCGTTGAGGCGCTGGCGCATCCTGAGGATCTCGCGCGCCTGGATCTCGATGTCGGCGGCCATGCCCTGGGCGCCGCCCGAGGGCTGGTGGACCATGATGCGGCTGTTGGTGAGCGCGACGCGCATCCCGGGCTCGCCCGCGGCCAATAGGAAGCTCCCCATCGAGGCCGCCTGGCCGATGCACACCGTCGAAATCTTCGGCCGGATGTATTGCATCGTGTCGTGGATCGCGAGGCCGGCGGTGACCACGCCGCCCGGCGAATTGATGTACATGAAGATGTCCTTCTTCGGGTTCTCCGACTCGAGGAAGAGCAGCTGGGCGGTGACGAGGCTCGCCATATGGTCCTCGATCGCGCCGGTGATGAACACGATCCGCTCGCGCAGCAGTCGCGAATAAATGTCGAAGCTGCGCTCGCCCCGGTTGGATTGCTCGATGACGATAGGGACGAGCTGCGAGACGATGTCCTGGTGGTCGATCACGGTGCGAGAGGTCCTTGTGAGTTGCTGAACGCTGGCGAAGCCTACATCGGGCGGAATGCGCCGAGGTTCAAGGCGAAGAAAAAGGCTCCGCCCGCGGGCGGAGCCTTTCTCATCATTCGGCTCGCTTAATTACCGCGTTCGCCGCGCTGCACTGGCGCCGGAGGCGGCGGCGGAGGCGGCGGAGGCGGCGGAGGCGGCGGCGCCTCGACCGCCGGCGGGGGCGGAAGCGGAGCCGGCGGCACATAGGCCGGCGGCGGCGGCTCGGCTCCCCACTTCACGCCGAGCCGGGCGTAATAATAGCGACCGGGCGTGTTGTAGATCGACTGGTCGATATTGTTGATGTCGCAGCTGACGCAGCCCGGCGTCTTGGCGTTGAACAGGTTGTTCACGCCGACCGCGATGCCGATGTTCCTCAGCGCCATGAACGTCGGGTTCCAGCGCAGCTGGACGTCGGTGTACAAGATCGACTTCATCGGGCTGTTGTCGTTGTTGAGCTCACGCAGCCGCGAGAAGTAGCGGCCGGTCACCGTGGCGCCGAACATGTCGCCGTCCCAGTCGATCGAGGCTTGCGACTTCCACTTGGGATAGCCCTGCCCGCCGCTGCCGATCTCCTTGCCGGCGCGATGCTCGGTCGCGCTTCCGTCGGCCGTCGGGGTGGTCACGTCGAACTTATGCAGGAAGGTGTTGTTCCAGATGAAGCCGAGCCGGCCCCACGGCGCCTTCGCCGTCCGGTAGGCGAGGTTGACGTCGGTGCCCTGGGTCCGGATGCCACCGATATTCTGCAGCGTGCCAACGATCTGCACGATGTTGCCGCTGGTCGAGCGCTTGACGTTGCTGCAGGCGAGCGGGTCGTTCTGATAGACGCAGGTGTAAAGCGTCGTTTGCGGCGGCACCGCCTGGATGGCCCCGTTCACCTTGATGTCGTACCAGTTCACTTCGACCGAGAAGCGCGGCACGAAGCGCGGGCTCAGCACACCGCCGAGCACCCAGCTGCGCGATGTTTCCGGCTTCAGCAGCTGATTGCCGCCGGTGATTACCGACAGCTGGTCGGTCGGCGCGGTGTTGGAGCCGTTGGGAGCGCCCTGAGCGGCGCAGTTTTGCCGCACCGCCGCGTCGTTGCTGAAGTTGCGCGCCTGCAGGCTCTGCAGCGAACAGGGGTCGTCGATCGACGCGTCGAAGCGCGACAGCGACCCGAACAGCTCACCGATCGACGGAGCGCGGAAGCCTTGCGCCCAGGTCGCGCGCAAGCGCAGGTCCTGGACCGGCATCCAGTTGGCGCCGGCCTTGAACGTCGTATGCGTTCCTGAGGTCGAATAGTCCGACCAGCGCACGGCGCCATTGACGTCGACCAGCTCGGCCATCGGCACGCCCTTCAGGAGCGGCGCATCGAGCTCGGCATAGGCTTCCTTCACATGGTAGCCGCCCTTGGTCGGCTGCGAGGGAATGTCCGCGCCCAAGCCGGCGACGATCACCGGGTCGGGATCGTAGCGGCCCTTGAGGTCGCGATATTCGACGCCCGCAGCGAGGCCGAGCGGACCGCCCGGAAGCTCGAACAGCTTGCCCGAGACGTTGCCGGTGAAGTCCCACGTCTTCTGCTGGCTCGAATCGTGCTCAACGAAGCCAATCCAGTCGAGCATCGCCTGGGTGACCGAACCGGGCGTGCCGAAGAAGTCGAACGGCACGCAGGGGGCCTGGCACTGCGCGATCGGGCCGATCGCCTGCTGGAGCTTGGCGGCGTTGATGTTGCCGTTGAAGACCTGCTTGGCGTTGTTCTTGCCGTAGACGCCGTTGACGTCCCAGTACCAATCCTGGTTGAACAGCGAGAAGCCGCCGTCGAGCGTGGCCACCCCGTAATAGGTGTCGACCTTCTGCTGATAGCGACGCGGGCCGATTTCAACGAGGCGGCGCTTGATCTGCAGGTAGTTCTGCCCGGCGACCAGGTCGACCCCGAACGGGTTGAAGGGGTTGGTGGCCGAGACGGTGAGCGTATCGAGGATGTTGCCGTTGCCGACGTCGGGGCCGATGCCGAGCGGAAGCGGCGCCGCCTGGTTCTTCGAAAGGCGGTGGTTGTAGATCGCCTTGACCGAGAAATGCATCGCCGGGGCGATGTCATATTTGAGGTTGGCGAACCCGCCGATCCGCTCATTCGGGGTTTCGATGTAATTGTAGGGCGCGAAGTTGAAGCGGTCGGCGGTCGTGAAGCCTTTGAAGTCGCCGGGATAGGCCGGCGGACCGCCCGTCACCGGCGGGACCAAAGTCAAGTCGACGAAGGGGTTCGTCGTGTCGTTCTCCGGCAAAGCCGGGTTCTGCAGCACGACGAAGCGGCCGTTCAGCGGGAAACTCGAGCAGCCGCCCTCGAGGCAGCTCTTCGAATAAGGGTTCGGGAAGGCTGAAAGCGCGCGATCGCCGGCAAAGACGCCGTTGGATTTGACGAAATTGCCGCCGACGACGACCTGCAGCGGTCCATCGCCGCCGTTGCCCCAGCTCAGCTGATAGTTCTGCGTGAAGCCGTCATGCGTGTCGAGATACTCGCCCAGCTGAGCCGACGCGTCGAAGCCCCTCTGATTGCGCTTGGTAATGATGTTAACGACGCCGGCGATCGCGTCCGAACCGTAAATCGCCGAAGCACCGTCCTGCAGCACTTCGACGCGCTCGATGGCGCTTGCCGGAATCGAGTTGAGGTCGGTCGCTCCGGGCACGCCCGAAGCTGATGCGCCGTTCACGTAACGAAGGCCGTCGACCAACACGAGCACGCGGCGCGAGCTCAGGTAGCGCAGGTCGACTTCCGCCGCGCCGGCGCCGACGCCGCTGCCGTCAGGCGGGGCGCCGATGTTGCCCGACGTGTTGTTGCCGGCGTTGAGGCCGCCGCCGGAGCTCGGCAGGCGCTGCAGCACGTCGTTGATCGAGTTGAGGCCGGTCTTCTGGATATCGGACTGGTCGATGAAGACGATCGGCGATTGCTGATCGAGCGGATTGTGGCGGATGCGCGAGCCCGTGATGACGATCTCGTTGCCGGGACCCTTGGCCGAAGCCGCGTTCTCGGCCGGCGGCGCCTGGCCCGCCTCGACGTTGGGCGGCGGCAGATTGCTCTGCGCTCCAGCCGCAGTGCCAACAACCAATGCCGCAAACGCAACTCCGGCGCGAAGAGCCGAATCAACTCGCTTCATGCAATCCCCCTTTGTCGTCGCCCGTCGCGGGCGCGTGCGCAACAACGGTAGCGGGGGAGCCGACGTTACAAAATGGCTACTGTCGTCGCGGCGACACAATTGGGGACGACTGATGCAAAAGAACTACAGTTCTCCCGGAGCCCTTAACGATAGATAGGCAAGCCGCCTCACTTCGCGCCGGCCGCGCGTCACCGTGTCAAGAATGAGGCCAGTGAAGAAGCACAGCACCGCAATCACCGTCATTCCGGTGACGAGGATCGCAGTCGGGACGCGCGGCACCAGGCCGGTGTGCAGATAAGTGACCATCAGAGGCACGGAGAGCAGGATCGCAAGCGCTAGCAGCAGCGCGC
>DATDDW010000177.1:0-3280 GCA_036523615.1 Sphingomicrobium sp. | reverse complement strand
GGCAGCGCCTTCCTCCGGCGCGGTGCGCGCGCGGTAACCGTCGGGGAAGCTGTTGATGTAAGTGAGCGCGAGGCGCGTCGCGCGCGGTGCGCTGGAGGCGCTGATCAGCTCCGCCTCCACCGCCGGCGCCCAGCCGCGCACCATCTCGACCACTGCCGCGTCGAGCGCCTCGGCGTCGGGAGAAGGCGCGGTCTCGTCGATATATTGGGTATAGCGGATGAGCGCGAGGTCGGCATCGCCCAGCTCGACCGACCAGCTGGTGATCTCGCGGCCCACCTCTCCCTCGAGCAGCATGGCGATGGCCGTACGGCGCGCGGTGCTCAGCTCCTCGCGCGGCAGCCAGACGAAGGTGAACAGCTGACCCTTAAGGATGCTGCGCACCTGGAGCAGCCCGGGACGAGGGCGATCGGCGAGCGACATCGCCATCATCACGAGGTCGCGCACCGATTCATAATCGATGGTGATGAGGAGATCGCGCGGAAGCGACGCAACCGCATGGCGCAGCGCCTTGCCCGAATGGCCTTTGGGATCGAAGCCGAAGTCCTCGTCGAGCTGGCGCAGGCGCCCGCGAAGCACCGGCACCTCTTCCGGCGGCACGCGCAGCGCCTCGCTGGTCCACAGACCGGCATGGATGCCGATGCCGACGACCTTGTCGCCCTCCTTTATCGGGACCACGACAAGGTCGAGCGGGACGCGGCGGTGAACGGTCGACTTGCGCTCGGCCTTGGCCATCAGCGGCACTTCGCCGCCCTTTTCGAAATAGCGCATCGCGCCGAGGCAACCGCCTTCGTCGGTCGGCGCGCCGGGAATGCTGAAGATGCCTAAAGCGCTGGACGGCTGCTCGTAGGGCTTTTCGACATGATAGCCGAGAAGCGTCATCGCTCCGTCCGCGAACCAATTGAGCAGAGCGGCGCCCTCGCCGCTGGCAATGTCCGCGGCGTCGGCGCGCATCTTGTCCTGCAGCTGATGCCAATCGCGCACCGCGAGCCGCACGTCGTCGAGCACCCGCCTCAGGTCGGCGGCAAGCTCCTGCCGTCCGCGCGCGTCGGCGCGGTCGAGCTCGAGGTACATCATGGATTCGCGGCGGCTCTTGTCGCTGCACAGCGGCTCGACGCGCTGCAGCTCGCCGCTTTCCTTACGGTCGACGCACACCACCGGGTGAAGCAGCCGGTGGATCGTCAGCTGGCGCGCGGCGACCGCATTGGCCACCGAGTCCACGAGGAACGGCATATCGTCATTGACGATGCCGATGCGCATCCGCCGGTGCCCGGCGACGCCACCGGTCGACTGAATGGAAAGGGCGAGCTCGCCGCGCCGACGCTTTGCCGCGACATCGGCGAGGAATTCCGCAGCTTCGCGCTCCGCGTCCCGGCTCAGCCCCTGCGTTTCGCCGGGAAGTGCGTTTCCTGTCAGCGCCTTGCGAATCGACTCGACCAGCGGCGGGTCCAAGCGCGTGTGGGCCGTCATGAAGAGATATTGCTCCGCGGACTGAGGGGCTGGCCAGGGTATAGACCCGCCCTCGCAAGCCGGACAACCCTGTTGGGAGCGGGTTAGGCGGCGCTGCGGATGGTGCGTTCGACGAGCGCTTCGTCGTCGACGATGGCGACCGGCTCGTGGGTGCCGTCGGGGCCGCGGCGAGTAATTACGACGGCGAATTCTGCGTCAGCAGGCAGCTCGGCGAGAGAAATCGACGGCGCCGTGCGCAGCCGGGCGCGGGCGAGTTCGCCCTTGGTGTCGGGCTTGGGCTCGGGCCGGCGCGCCTGCCGCTCGGCCGCGACCAGGGCCTTGAGGCCTCCAGCCTGTTTCTCGATCAGGTCCTGGAAGCCGCCCTGAGCGACCTCCTGCCGCTGCGCATAGGACAGTGCAGCAGCGAATTCCGTGAGGCGCGCCTTGTCGTAATCGATGCCGAAGACGAGCTTGACGATCGGCGTCATCGGCGCGCGTTCCTGCGCCTTCACGCCCGATTCCTCGAGCAGCTCGGCATATTCCTCGAGGTTCTCGCGCGCAGCGATGGCGAAGTCATAGGCCAGCGACAGCGCGCGATAGAGCGCGGCGCGGGTGCGTCCTTCGCCGGCTTTGACCGACTCCGCGGTCTCGCGCGCCGCCCACAGGCGGTCGGCGAGGCCGGCGCTCTCATCGAGTGCGACGACGGGAAGCGCGCTCACCTCGTCCTCGGTGGGTTCGACATCCCATGCGAAATCGGCGCGAGGTCCCTCCGGTTCGGCAGCAGTCGCCCCGGAGGCCTCTTGCTCGTCGATCGTCTCGTCCTGCCACGTTCCGGGGACTACGGCGCCTTCCGCCGCGGCTTTGGGCTCAGGCACCGCGACTGGCTCGTCCAGCTCGAGCGGTGCCTCTGCGAAGCCTTCTTCAATGCCAAGCGGCTGGTCGACCTCGAGTGGCTCCTCGACATCCTCTTCGAGCTCCGGACCGGGTTCGATGGCGACGGGCTCTTCGAAGGTAGCTGCGTGCTCTTCGATCGCGCTGTCGTCGACAGCTTCGGGGGCAGGCTCGGCGGCGCTGTGGCCGTCGACATTCTTCCAGTTGATCACGCCGTAGATGAAGTCGATCGTGTCGCCGTCCGACGAGAACGGCATCAGGATGCCGCGATAGCAGATATTCTCCTCGCGCTGGTTGAGGAACTCGGCCTCGAAGCCGATCGGCGCGCGGTTGGCGATAATCTGCATGTAATGGCCGGTGAGGCGCGAGAGCAGCGAGCGGCTGGGCACGTCGGCGATGGTGCGGGCGTCGTCGTCGAGGCCGCATTCGTCGCGGATCGCCGGGCCGATGTACGGAATGGCGGGATTGTCGCGGCCGCAGGTGAAGTCGAGAAGGACGCTGTTGCCGGCGAAATCCTGGACCGCGCCCGGCTCCAAGTCCTCGATCGAGGGGAAGTCGCGGCCGTCGAGCAGCGAGACCCAGTAATTGTACGCGCGAACGTGCATCCGCCGCTCGTCGGTGCCGATCGCCGCCGACACATCATTGGGCGGCAGCGCCTCGCTCGACGAGGGCAGGTCGAAGTCGCTCGGATGCTCGCTGTAACTGTCCATCTGCCGCGGGCCCCACTCTCTCCAGTGCCGACGAAAATGGCCACTCGCGGTTACCAAAGCGTTAAGCATGTTCGTTCAGCGCCGGCTTCTCTTCCCGCGCTTGCCCGTCCGGCGGAGCGCTGTTAGGGGGCGGCACCTTCCGAACAGAGCAAGCCGCTTTAGCTCAGCTGGTAGAGCACATCATTCGTAATGATGGGGTCGTGGGTTCGAGTCCCTCAAGCGGCACCACTCCA
>DATDDW010000176.1:0-6931 GCA_036523615.1 Sphingomicrobium sp. | reverse complement strand
GAGGCGCTCAAGAACAAGGAAATCGACGCGCGGCGCCAGATCATTGAGGCGACCAACCTGTGATTGGATTTGGCCTCTAATGGCGATGGCAGCGAGCGAGATCGAGCGGCTGATCAAGGCGGCGATTCCCGGCGCCGAGGTCACGATCCGCGACCTCGCCGGGGACGGCGACCATTATGCCGCCCGCGTCGTCAGCCCCAGCTTTGCGGGGATGAGCCGGATCAAGCAGCACCAGGCGGTCTATTCGGCGCTTGGCGGCCGCGTTGGGGGAGAGCTTCACGCACTGCAGCTCGAAACCGCAGTGCCAACGGAGATGACCAGTGAGTGACGCCAATTCCCGCATCGACGAGCTCGTGAAGTCGAACGACGTCGTGCTTTTCATGAAGGGCACCGCGCTCTTTCCGCAATGCGGCTTCTCGAGCCGCGCAGTGGCGATCCTCGATCGCCTGGGCAGCAAGTACGAGACCGTCGACGTGCTTCAGGACCCGGAGATCCGCCAGGGCATCAAGGAATATTCCGACTGGCCCACGGTGCCCCAGCTCTATGTGAAGGGCGAGTTCGTCGGCGGCTCGGACATCATGATGGAGATGTTCGAGAGCGGAGAGCTGCAGCAGCTGCTCGGAGCGGAAGCCTGAATGGAGGAAGGGGCGGAGCAGCTGGACCAGAGAACCGCTGCGCCGCCCCTTCGTGGCGTGGAACCAAGTGGACGCCATTACTATAGCAATGGGCGTGCCAATTTGAAGAAGTGGCTGATTTCTGGCATTTTCGACGAACGGCGCGACGCCGCTCGGGGCTGCTGCGTAAAAAATCCCGACACTTTCCCGCCCCAGCGGCCGCGTATGGCACTTTGCGGCGCGCTTGCGGGTTGGGATCGCCGGTGAACAGGCAGGATCCTGGTGTGGCGCGGACCATCGGTCCCAAGCTCTTCTGCGACCTCACGCAAAGCTGGTCGGAGGTCGGCGGCGGCGTGCGCACCTACTTGCTGCACAAGCGCCGCCACATCCTTGAATCGACGCCGCACAGCCACTTGCTGATCGTCCCCGGCGCCGAGGACTCGATCACCGAGGAGGAGCGGGCGGTGACGGTCACCGTCGCTTCGCCGCACGTGCCGGGAAGCCCCAATTACCGGCTGATGCTGCGCAACCGCTTTGTGCGCCAGGTGCTCGAGCGGTTCCGGCCCGATCTGATCGAGTGCCAGGACGCCTACAACCTGCCGTGGGCGGCAATCGCGCACCAGAAGCGCTATCCGGAGACAGCGCTGGTGGCGGCCTACATGACCGACTTTCCGACGGTCTATGTCGAGCGGCCATTCGCCAAGATCATCGGGCGGACGCTGGCGAGCCTCTGCGCCCGCGCCTGCTACGGTTATTGCGGCGCGCTCTACCGCCGCTTCGACGCGGTGTTTGCACTGAGCGAGAACGGCGGTGCGACCAAGCTCAGGAACCGCGGCATTCCCGCGGTCGACATCGTGCCGCTGGGAGTCGAGCTCGGCGAGTTCGGGGCGTCGCGCCGCAATGCCACGCTGCGCCGCAAGCTCGGTCTGTCCGAGCGCCAACCGCTGCTGATCTATGTCGGCCGCCTCGACGGCGAGAAAAAACCCGACGTCGTCGTCGATGCCTTTCGCCGCCTGCCGCCCGAGCTCGGCGCGAAGCTGGCGCTGATCGGCGAGGGGCCCCTCAAGGCGGAGATCGCCGCGCTGGGCGACCCGCGCATCCTGATGCCCGGCTATCTCACCAACCGCGCCGAGCTCGCCCGCTGGCTCGCCAGCGCCGACATCTATGTGTCGGCGATGGCCGACGAGACGTTCGGCGTGTCCATCGTCGAGGCCCAGGCCTCGGGCCTTCCGGTGGTCGGCGTGTCGGCGGGCGCGATGATCGACCGGGTGAGCGAAGCCACCGGCCGTCTCGGTCCCGTCGGCGATGCGGCGGCAATGGCCGCGAACATCCTCGAGCTGTGGCAATCGGACCGCAGGCCGATTGCCGAGCAGGCGCGCGCACAGGCGCTGCGCTACAGCTGGGACAGTAGCATGGAGGCGCTGTTCTCGCGCGTCTATCCGGCGGCGTTCGCCAGGCGCGCTGGTCGCGCGCTTGCCAGCCCGGCCGCTGCTGCGGTCGCCGCTTAAGCCGGTTCAAGACGGGTTCACGCCGTTGTAGGAAGGTGGCGGCGGAGGGCCACGACTTGCGCGTAATCACAGGATTTGCATTGCTGCTGACCGCTTCGGCGGGCGTCGCCGCGCGCGCGCAGGCGCCCGCCGCCGACCCGCAACAGCTCTTGCAGAACTGTGAGGCACACAAGTTCGAGACGACGGTGCAGAGCGTCGTCGACGGCGAGCCGCATCAATCCAAGGTCAAGCTCTGCGGCCAGACCGGCCAAAGCGACGCCGACTGGATCCACACCCTCCAGGACGCGATCGCCAAGCTCAACGCCAACAAGGACATGCCAGCGGCGATGCGCCAGCAGATCGTGGGCGCGATCAATGTCGAGATCACGCGGCTGCAGGCCGCAGCGGCGGCGAGCGTGCCCAAGCCCCGTGCACTACCGGCTCCGGCGGAGCCGCTGTCGAGCGATTATGCGGCGCTCCCCCCGCTCCCGTCGGCGCCGCCGCCGCCGCCGCGCCTGCTCGGACCCGGCGGGGAAGGGCAGAAGGTGCTGACCCGCACGTCGGGGAGCAAGCGCGTCGTTTATCAAGCGCCGGCACTCGCCGCGCCGCCGCGGCTCGAGTTCAGCTGCTACTCGCCCGATGATATCGGCGGCGATGCGCCGTGCCTCGGCTTCGAGCGCGAAACGCGGCTCACCCTGCTGGCGAAGGAAGACCTGCCGGCAGGGATGCAGCTGCGCTTCGTGCGCAATGGCGACAAGGAGAGCGACGTCGATCTCGCCAAGCTGCCCAAGGGCCGCTCGGTGCAGATCATGCTGCCGCGTGACGTGTGCGCCGGGTTCGGCGACGGCCGGCTCGACCTGCAGATCGTCCAGAACGGCGCGGTCGCCAAGCTCGGCGGCCCGTACCCGCTGCGCTGCTAGCCAAACGCCCTGCGCGCGTGGCACAGGCCGCGAGGTGGACGCGCCCTATGCCAAACTGGAGCCGCTCGAGGCGGGGATCGGGCGCCTGCTCGCGCACAATCCGTCGGCGTTCACTTACTATGGAACGCAAACCTACCTCGTCGGTGAGAACGAGCTCGCGGTGGTCGATCCGGGTCCCGACCTGCCCGAGCATCTTGACGCGCTCGAAGCGGCGATCGGCGGGCGGAAAGTCGCGGCGATCATGTGCACCCACACCCACCGCGACCACAGCCCGGCAGCGAGGCCCCTGGCGGAGCGCACGGGCGCGCCGATCGTCGGCTGCGCCGCGCTGGCGCTGGAGACGGTGGGCCCGCGCGCGGATGCCTCCTTCGACGGCGATTACGAGCCCGACAGAGTGCTTCAGGACGGTGAGCGGATCGACGTGGATGGACGGCCAATCACCGCGGTGGCGACGCCGGGCCACACGTCGAACCATTTGTGCTTCGCTTATGAAGGGGCGCTGTTCACCGGCGACCATGTGATGGGCTGGTCGACGACCGTGGTTGTTCCGCCCGACGGCGACATGGCCGACTATATACGCAGCCTCGACAAGCTGAGGCAGCGCGACGACCGCATCTATTATCCGGCGCATGGGGCGCCGGTGACTAACCCGCAGCAATATGTGCGCCACCTGGTCGGCCACCGCATGCAGCGCGAGAAGCAGATCCTCGGCCTGGTGCGGAAGAATGCGCGGCCCATTCCGGACATCGTCGCCAACGCCTATCCGGACCTCGACCCGCGCCTCACCGTGGCGGCGGGCGGGTCGGTATACGCGCATTTGCTGGACCTCGAGCGGCGCGGGCTCGTTGAACGCGAGGGAGAGCGATGGACAGCCGCCTGAACAAGCCGCTGGCGATTGCGGCGATCGTCGTCGCGCTGGTGCTCGGCGTCGTCGTCGGCGGCAGCCGCATCCTCGGTGGCATTTTCGGTCCCAATCCCGATACGATCGCGAGCGCCAGCCTGCAGTCGATGCGCGCGCAGAACCGCCTGACCGTCTTCGCCGCGCGCTATGTCTCGGTCGTCACCAGCGGCGAAAATCGGCTCGGCGGCCTCATCAGCTCGCAGCGCACGCTGATCCTTCCCGGCGACGTGCGCTACGAGCTCGACATGTCGAAGCTGCAGCGCAGCGACGTCAGCTGGGACGGCTCGAGCCACACGCTCAAGGTCCAGCTCCCGGAGATCGAGGTCGCCGGGCCCGACGTCGATATCAACGCGGTCAGGGAATATGGCGGCGGCGGGGTGCTGTCGGCGCTCACCAACGCCAACCAGCAGCTCGACCAGACCAACCGCGCGCGGGCGGTCAGCGATCTGCGCGGCCAGGCGATGGCGGCGGTGCCGATGCGCCTCGCTCACCAGGCGGCGCGCGAGGCGGTCGAGCGCAGCTTCGCGATGCCGCTGCTCGCTGCGGGCTTCAAGGACGTGAAGGTGGTCGCCCGCTTCCCCACGGAGGGCGACGACGTGCCTAGCTACATGGACCTGTCGACCCCATATGAGGAGGCGATCAAGGAAGCGGAGCGGCGCAGGGCCGCCGAGGGCCGGAAATGACAGTTCAATCGACGAGCCTCAAAGGCCTTGACCTGCTCGGCGAGATCGAGCGGCTGAAGCGCGAGCGCAACGCGGTCATCCTCGCCCATTATTACCAGAAGCCCGAGATCCAGGACCTCGCCGATTTCGTCGGCGACAGCCTCGACCTCTCGCGCAAGGCGGCGGCGACTGACGCCGAGGTAATCGCCTTTTGCGGCGTGCGCTTCATGGCCGAGACGGCGAAGATCTTGAGCCCTGAAAAGACCGTGATCCTGCCCGACATGGACGCCGGCTGCAGCCTCGAGGACAGCTGCCCGCCCGACCAGTTCGCCGCCTTTCGCGCGGCTCACCCGGACCATATCGCGCTGACCTACATCAATTGCTCGGCGGCGGTGAAAGCGCTGTCCGACATCATCGTCACCTCGTCGAGCGCGCACATCATCCTCGACCAGATCCCAAAGGACCAGAAGATCATCTTCGGGCCCGACCGCCACCTCGGCGGCTACCTGCAGCGCAAGCTCGGCCGCGAGATGCTGCTGTGGCCGGGCGTGTGCATCGTCCACCAGGCGTTTAGCGAGACCGAGCTGCTGAAGCTCAAGGCCGAGCATCCCGACGCGCCGGTCGCGGCACACCCCGAATGCCCGCCGCATATCGTCGATCACGCGGACCTCGTCGGCTCGACGAAGGCGATCCTCGATTTCGCGCTGAGCTCGCCGGCCGAGACCATCCTTGTCGCGACCGAGCCGCACATCATCCACCAGATGCAGAAAGCGGCGCCGGACAAGACCTTCATCGGCGTCCCCGGCGGCGACGGCAACTGCAACTGCAACATGTGCCCGTACATGGCGCTCAACACGCTCGAGAAGCTCTACGTCGCGCTGCGCGACCTCGAGCCGAGGATTGAGCTTTCGCCCGAGGTGATGGACCGCGCCCGCGTTCCCCTCGAGCGGATGCTCGAAATGGCCGGTCGCACGGTGGGGCAGGGCGACGTCGGAAGGCCGGTCGTCGACCATCCCGACGACATCGATCCCGCGATCAGTGGCGACTGATCCAGGGGCCGCTGCAGCGCCAAAAAGCACCGTTTGATAATCATTAAGTAACCGTCGCGGCGGCATGTTCACGCCGAGATGAGTCACTTTAACGCTGACCGGAGTCGCTCCGCCCGCGTAACCCGTTGTTTTTCGGGACCTTTGACCCAACCTTCTGCTGCTGAGGGTCCGGGGAGGGAATTTTCAGTGTCTAAGCCGTTTCGCCTGCGCCTGGCGGCGCTTGCCGCCATCGCGTCGCAGGCGCTGGTTACCGCCGCAGCCGCTCAGACGCCTGAGCTCGCCCGCGAGTTTCCGGGCAGGATCCTCGCCGCGCACAATACTGTGCGTGCCCAGGCCGGCGTGGCTCCGCTCACCTGGGATAATGAGCTTGGCCGGCAAGCCGCCGCCTATGCGCTGCGCCTCGCCATCACCAACACCTTCCAGCATTCCGACCGCAGCGCCCGCGCCGGTACGGGCGAGAATCTGTGGATGGGCTCGCGCGGCGCCTACAATTTCGAGCAGATGGTCGGCGGTTGGTCGTCCGAGCGCCGCTGGTTTGCTCCCGGCATTTTCCCGGCGGTGAGCCGCAGCGGCAATTGGGAGGACGTCGGCCACTACACGCAGATGGTGTGGCCGACCACGACGCGCGTCGGCTGCGCGATGGCGACCAACGCCAGCCACGACTTCCTCGTTTGCCGCTATTCGCCGGCCGGGAATGTCGATGGCCATGCGGTGCTGACGACTGCGGCCGCGAACCTCGGCTTCGCGCAGCCGCGCTACCGCCGCTAGGGCCTCCGCGGATCATTTGGTGAACGCGTTCATCTGAGCGAAATCACCGCTCGCACCGCGTCTTTTACGAGCAACGTTCCGCCGATACCGGACCATCGTTGGAAACCAGCTGCAGCGCTCGTCGTTATATCGGCGAAACGGAGGAACACTGGCTATGCGCACTCTCTCGAAAGTCATTGCAGCGACAGCGCTTGCGGCGACGACGGCGACTTCGTTCTCCGTCCCGGCCGAGGCGCGTCACCACCGCCACCATTATTACGGCCGAACCGCTTACCGGCATAAGGTCTGCCGCCGCTCGCCGGCCACCACCGGAACCGTGGTCGGCGGAGTCACCGGCGCGGTCGTCGGCCACAGCGTGCTCGGCCACGGGCTGCTCGGCGCGGCTGCCGGCGCAGTCGGCGGCGCGGTCGCCGGCGGCGCGATCGACCGCAGCATGACCGCGCGCTATCGCTGCTACTACACCCGCTAAGAGCTGAGGCGGGCAGCCCATGCCCGCTCCAGCCGGAGTCCGGCCGCAGGAGCGCTTGATC
>DATDDW010000175.1:0-7091 GCA_036523615.1 Sphingomicrobium sp. | reverse complement strand
CCGCCCGTTCATGCTCGCGCACCCGCTCGACGAAACGGTGGTCGATCTCGAGAATTACGTCGCGGAGTGGAAGTGGGACGGGATCCGGGTGCAACTGGTCCACGCCGGCGGCGAGACGCGGCTCTATTCGCGCACCGGCGACGACATTTCCGCCTCGTTTCCTGAAATGGCGGAAGCGCTCACTTTCCCGGCGGTGCTCGACGGCGAATTGCTGGTGCGCGGCTCACACCAGGGCGGCGAAGCGGGGGGCGCGGCGAGCTTCAACGCGCTGCAGCAGCGGCTCGGGCGCAAGAACGTCAGCCAGAAGATGCTGACCTCCTTTCCGGCGTTCGTCCGGCTCTACGATATCCTCTTCGACGGCGACGAAGACCTGCGCTCCCTGCCCTGGACCGAGCGGCGCCAACGGCTCGAGCCCTTCGCCACCGGGCTCGATCCGGAGCGCTTCGACGTGTCGCAGCTGATCGAATCGGCGACGTTCGAAGAGCTGGAGGACCTGCGGCTCAACGCGCGCGACGTCGCCATCGAAGGCATCATGCTCAAGCGCCGCGACAGCCCCTACGTCGCCGGCCGCCGCACCGGTCTCTGGTACAAGTGGAAGCGCGACCCGCTGACTGCCGACTGCGTGCTGATGTACGCGCAGCGGGGGTCCGGAAAGCGCTCGAGCTATTATTCCGACTACACCTTCGGCTGCTGGACGGAAGACGGCGAGCTGCTCCCGGTCGGCAAGGCCTATTTCGGCTTCACCGACGAGGAATTGAAATGGCTCGACCGCTGGATCCGCGGCCATACGATCCAGCGCTTCGGTCCGGTGCGCGAGGTCGAGAAGGGCCTGGTGCTCGAAGTCGCGTTCGATTCGATCCACGCCAGCACCCGCCACAAGTCCGGGCTGGCGATGCGCTTCCCGCGCATCAGCCGCATTCGCATCGACAAACCGGCGGCTGAGGCCGACCGAGTGGCGAACCTGCGCGCGATGGTAACTTGAACGCGCCTAGGGCGGCACGCTAAGCGTCGCGCCTCTTCGGGGAGAGCACTCAATGCTTAAGCACCTGCTCGCCGGCGCTGCCGCGCTGGCGATTGCGACTGTCGCGAACGCCGAAACCTATGCGATCCAGGCCGGCCACCTGATCGTCGATGCCGCCCAGCCGGAGCGCGGCGCTTCGACGGTGATCGTCGACAACGGGCGCGTGACGCGCATCGAGAACGGCTTCACCGCGCCGGCCGGCGCGATCGTCGTCGACGAGCGCAGCCGCACGGTGCTGCCCGGCATGACCGACGTCCACGTGCACCTCACCCAGACGAGCGGCCAGCCCTGGTACCAGGAGTACACGCAGAAATATTCGGTGCCCTACAAGACCACGCTGGGGCTGACCCATGCGCTCGAAATGGCGCGGGGCGGCTTCACGACGGTGCGCGATCTCGGCGGCGACACCAGCGCGGTGATCGCAGTGCGGGACGCTGTCGCCGAAGGCCGCTTCCCCGGCCCGCGGATCAGGGTCTCCGGCGCTCCTCTGTCGATCATCGGCGGCCACGCCGATCCGGCGACCGGTCTGCCGCCGGAGCTTGCTGCGGCGATCGACGACGCGCACCTCGACCCGTCGGTGTGCACCGGCGTCGAGGAATGTCAGAAGGTGGTGCGTCGCCTCGCCGCCGCCGGCGTCGACGTGATCAAGATCATGGCCACCGGCGGCGTGCTCGACCCCGGCACGATGGGGCTCGAGCAACATTTCACCGACGCCGAATTGAAAGGCATCATCAACATGGCGCACGCGATGCACCTCAAGACCGCAGCGCACGCGCACGGCGCCAGGGGCATCCTCGCCGCCACCAACGCCGGCATCGATTCGATCGAGCACGGCACTTTCCTCGATGAAGCCGGCGCTCGGGCGATGAAGGCGCACGGCACTTATTATTCGGCGACCCTGCTCGCCTTCACCGGAGTCGAACGGCTGCTCGGCACCGGCAAGCTGACGCCGGCGATGGAAGAAAAGACCCGCCAGACCCTCGGCGTGTGGGGCCACGGCCTCAATCTCGCTTACCGTACGGGCGTCAAGATCGCGCTCGGCACCGACAGCGCGGTTGCTCCGCATAGCGAGGCGAACAAGGAGCTGGCGCTGATGGTCAGCAAGGGCGGCATGACCCCGCGCGACGCGCTGATTGCCGCGACCAAGGGCGGGCCCGACCTCATGAACCTCTCGGCCGAGACCGGCACGCTCGATCCCGGCAAGTCGGCCGACCTGATCGCAGTCGACGGAGACCCGTTGGTCGATCCGACCGCGGTCCAGCGCGTCGATTATGTCATGGCCCAGGGCAAACCCATTCCGATGAAAGGACAATGATGCGCTCTCTCGTCATTTTGTCGCTGCTGCTGTCGAGCGCCGCTTATGCGGCCGACCAGGCGCCGGCCGGCGACGTTCCGCCCAAGGATGTGAAAGCCGAGGAGAAGAAGGCCGACGCCGATACGGTGAAGGCCAGCGTCGAAGAAGACGCGCAGCCCGTCCGCCGCTCGATTCCGTTGCGCGGCCACACACTCGCCTACACGGTGACGCCTGGCCACCTGACCATCCGCAACGACAAGGGCGAGCCGACCGGCAGCATCTTCTATGTCGCCTACACGGTCCCCTCGACGACGCGCGCGCGGCCGGTGACCTTCCTGTTCAACGGCGGCCCCGGATCTTCCACGATGTGGCTGCACATGGGTTCGTTCGGGCCGATGAAGGTCGACGCCTCGTCGCCCGAGACCATTCCCGGCCCGCCGTTCCGTTATGGGCCGAACCCCGACACTTTGCTCGACGTCACCGACCTCGTGTTCATCGACGCGCCGACGACCGGCCTGTCGCGCGAGATCGGCAAGGCCGAGCCCAAGGACTTCTTCGGCGTCGACAAGGACCTCGACGCCTTCACTCGCACGATCCAGCGCTACCTGACCAAGTACCAGCGCTGGAACAGCCCCAAGTTTATCATCGGTGAGAGCTACGGAACGACGCGGGCCGCGGGACTTTCCAACTCGCTGCTCGACGCCGGCGTTCAATTGAACGGCATCACCTTCGTCTCGACGGTGTTCAACTTCGCCGACTTCCAGGGCGACCAGTCGCTGGTCAATTTCCTGCCGACCTATGCGGCGGACGCCTGGTACCACGGCAAGGTCCCGAACAAGCCGCCGCTCGATGCCTTCATCGCGCAGGCGCGCGAGTTCGCGAGCGGCCCCTATGCGGCGGCGCTGCAGAAGGGGAATGCGCTGAGCGACGAGGAGCGCCAGTCGGTGGCGCAGCAGATGGCGCAGCTGACCGGCCTATCGGCCGACTATATCATCCGCTCGAACCTCAGGGTGCAGCCCAACCGCTTCCAGCGCGAGCTGCTGCGCGACCGCCACCAGGTGATCGGCCGAATCGATTCGCGTTTCGTCGGGACTGAGCCGGACAATGTCGGCGAAGGCGCCGACTATGACCCGCAGGGCAGCGCGATCACCGGCGGCTTCGTCGCCGCGCTCAACGATTATCTGTTCCGCGACCTCGGCTACAAGACGCCGCTGACCTACCGCCCCAACAACTACGGCGCGGTGTTCGGCGACAATCCGTGGGAGTTCACGCACAAAGCGCCCGACGGGCGGCAGCAGATCGCCGACACCAGCGTCGATCTGGCCAGTGCGATGCGCCAGAACCCGCGGATGAAGATCCTGTCAGTCAACGGCTATTATGATCTGGCGACGCCGTTCCACGGCGCGGAATACGAGTTCAAGCATCTAACGCTCGAGCCGCAGCTGCAGGCGAACATCCGCTACACTTACTATCCGGCGGGTCACATGATGTACATCGACCCGGTCTCGTCGCGGCAGCTCAAGGCCGATCTCGCGGCCTTCTACGCGAGCGCGATGTAGCAAAGAACAAGGGCCGGCGGATCGCTCCACCGGCCCTTCGCCCCCTTAAGGTCGTCCGCCTTTAGCTGATCGGCTGCAGATTGACCGCGGCATATTTGCCGCGGCGGTCGACCTCGAGCTCGAACTCGAGCCGGTCGCCCTCGTTGAGCGTCGGGATCCCCGCGCGCTCGACCGCCGAAATATGCACGAACGCGTCGGGCTGACCGTCATCGCGCTGGATGAAGCCGAAGCCCTTCATCGCGTTGAAGAACTTGACCGTGCCGCTCGCTTTCTCGCCAGTCAGCTGGCGCTGCGGGCCGCGCTCGGCGCGCTCCACCGGCATCGGGTCGCCGTCGATGCGCAGGTTGGTCGCGGAGATGCGGCCGCCGCGATCGACGAGCGTGAACTCGAGCGGCTGGCCGTCGGCCAGATCCGTGAGCCCCGCCTGCTCGACCGCCGAAATGTGGACGAACACATCCTCGCCGCCGTCATCGCGGACGATGAAGCCGAATCCCTTTTGCGGATTGAAGAACTTTACGACGCCCTTGCCTTCGCCAACGACCTGCGGAGGCATTCCGCCGCCACCGCCGCCGCGAAAACCGCCGCCGCCGCCGCCACCGCCGCGGAATCCGCCGCCGCCGCCGCCGTAGCCGCCTGAGCGGTCACCATAACCGCCGCCGCCACCGCCGCCGCGGTCACCGAATCCCCCGCGCCCGCCGCTGAAGCCGCCGCGCTCCTGGTATCCACCGCCGCCGAAATCACTGAATGCTGGCTCTTCGCCGAAACTATCGCGTTTATCGCGGCCGCGTCCGCCGCGGTCGCCTTTGCGCCCTCTATCGAAACCCATAACCGTCCGAACTTGCACTGCCCGTTGACCCCTGAAACCAACGCGCTCGGGCAAAAAGGCGCAACCGGTCATGGCGCGCAACCACTCACGCACCACTCGCGCCCTTACAAGAAAAATCACTGCTGCTCTAGTGATTCGAATCGAGGGGCCGATTCACTTGGGCTGGCATGGCAGGGCGGAGACGGACTAAAGCATCGGCAAAGGCTTGCCGAAGGAGCGCCAATGGCCGTCCACCTGCACGAGGAAGACCTGCCGGAAGACCTGAAATTCGCCGACGGTCCGATCGCCGTCGACACCGAGGCGATGGGGCTTGTCCCCGGGCGCGACCGCCTGTGCCTCGTCCAGCTCTCCGACGGCAAAGGCGACGAGCATCTCGTGCGCTTCGGCAGCGGCAGCGACTATTCGGCACCGAACCTCAAGGCGCTGCTCGCCGATCCCAACCGGCTCAAGCTCTATCATTTCGCCCGCTTCGACGTCGGCATCATGCAGGCCTATCTCGGGATCATGGCGGCGCCGCTCTATTGCACGCGCACCGCCTCGCGCCTGGTGCGCACCTACACCGACCGCCACGGCCTCAAGGATCTGGTCAAGGATCTGCTCAACGTCGATTTGTCGAAGCAGCAGCAGACCAGCGACTGGGGCGCCGACGAGCTGTCCGAGGCGCAGCGCGAATATGCGGCGAGCGACGTGCGCTACCTCCACCAGCTCAAGGAGAAGCTCGACGAGCGCCTCGCCCGCGAGGACCGCACCTCCCTGGCGCAGGCCTGCTTCGACTTCCTTCCGGCCAGAGCGCTGCTCGATATCGCCGGCTGGCCCGAGCAGGACATTTTCGCCCATGACGGCTGAAGACCGGCATGGCTGACAGCGCGGCAGGCGCGCGGACCTTCAAGCAGCGCTGGGCGCAGCCCGGAAGCGGCCATGACCGGCTGGTCCGCTGGACCAAAATCCTGCTTCCGAGCGCGGTCGGGATCCTGATCGCCGTGCTCGCGCTGGCGCCGCTCAGCAAGAAGAACGACGTCAGCTTCATCCTCGACAAGAAGAAAGTCGAGAGCACGCGCGAGAACATGCACGTCGAGGCGGCGCGCTACACCGGCACCGACGACAAGGGCCGGCAGTTCGTCATGCTCGCCAACCGCGCGATCCAGCCCAGCTCCGAGACTCCGCTGGTCGACATCAGCGGCATGCTCGCGCGGCTCAACCTCGAGCAGGGGCCGCTGCTCATCGCCGCCAACCAGGGGCGCTACAACATCGATACGCAGAAGGTCGCGATCGTCGGGCCGGTGAAGGTCGTCGGCGGCGGCGGCTACCGGCTGGTGACGCGCGATGTGACGGTCGACCTCAAGCAGCGGCAGCTGGCGAGCGCCGGGCCGGTGGCCGGCCAGATGCGCTTGGGCGAGTTCCAGGCGGGGCAACTTCGCGCCGACCTAGGCGACCGGACCGTCGTGCTCGACGGCGGTGCTCGCTTGAAAATCGTCCAAGGGGCGGTCAGATGATGGGCGTGCGCTCTTTTGGCATCATCCTTGCTAATGCTTTCCTCGCCGCGGCGATCGCCGCGACGACGGCGTCCGCGCAGGTCAAGCAGGAACAGCCGGTCTCAGCCTTGAAGGGGCATAACAGCAATGCCCCGGTCGACGTGACCGCCCAAAGGCTGGAGGTGCAGGACCGGGCCGACCGCGCCGTCTTCACCGGCAATGTGCATGTGACCCAGGCCGAGCTGACGCTCGACACACAGCGGCTGACCGTCGCCTACGCGGGGGGCCAGGGCCAACCCGGCGGAGTGCAGATCAAGCGCCTCGACGCCGCCGGCGGCGTGGTCGTGCATAGCCCCTCGGAAACTGCGAAGGGCGACTTCGGCATCTACGACCTCGACCGCAAGCTTATCACCCTGATCGGCGACGTCCAGCTCAACCGCCAGGCCAACCAGGTGAACGGGTCGAGGCTGGTCATTGACCTCGATTCGGGCCGGGCGGTGATCGACGGCGGCCCGCCGGGAGTGAACCAGAGCGGCGGCCGGGTGACGGGGCATTTCACGGTGCCGCAACGCCAGCAGAAGAAGTAGGCGAGCCCGTGAACGAAGCTGCGACCTTCGCGCCCTCTTCGAGCGAGGCGCAGCGAATGAACGGCGGCCTCGGAGTCCATTCGATCGCCAAGTCGTACGACCGCCGGGCGGTGCTTCACGACGTCTCGCTCGACGTGCACCGCGGTGAGGTAGTCGGGCTGCTCGGGCCCAATGGCGCGGGCAAGACCACCTGCTTCTATTCGGTCATGGGGCTAGTGAAGCCCGACAGCGGACGCATTTTCCTCGACGGCCAGGACATCACCGAGCTGCCGATGTACCGCCGCGCGATCCTCGGCCTCGGCTATCTGCCGCAGGAGACGTCGATCTTCCGC
>DATDDW010000174.1:0-5043 GCA_036523615.1 Sphingomicrobium sp. | reverse complement strand
CGGCGCGGTGGTCGAAAGCCAGCCGTTCGGCGGCGAGGGGCTGAGCGGCACCGGGCCGAAGGCCGGTGGGCCGCACTATGTCGCGCGCTTCGCCATCGAGCGGGTGACGTGCATCGACACGACGGCCGCCGGCGGCAACGCCTCGCTCATGGCCGCCCTTGACGGTTAGTCGCAGCTCTTCTGTCCCATCCTGAAACGGGCCGGAATGCCCTCTGGAGCAGCCGGCGCGGATGATGGTTCAAACAGGTGCGGGGTGGCCTTACTTGCGAGGGCACGAACACGCCCCGCCGGAGCGGTCGAGCCTTTGGTTCGGCCGCTTCGTTCATCCGCAGCGATGAAAGAATTGGCTCCCCGGGCCTGATTCGAACAGGCGGCCGTCCGATTAACAGTCGGATGCTCTACCGCTGAGCTACCGGGGAGCGGCCCTGACGGGCAGGCCGGCTAGATAACGCGACTTGCTGCAAAGGCAAGGACTTCTCAGGTGATGAACTGCTCCATCGCGATGCGCTCGTCGAGCGCGTGCTCGGGGTCGAACAGCAGCGTCAGCGAGCGCTCGCGATCGAGCCGGATTTCGACCCGGGCGACGTCGCGAACTTCGATCTGATCGGCGACTGCCGACACCGGCCTGTTCTCCGCCTCCAGGATCCGGAAACATACTGCGGTATCGTCAGGCAGGATCGCGCCCGACCAGCGGCGCGGCCGGAATGGGCTGATCGGCGTCAGCGCGAGCATCTTCGCCGCCAGCGGCAGGATCGGCCCGTGCGCCGAGAGGTTGTAGGCCGTCGAACCGGCGGGCGTCGCCACAAGCACCCCGTCGCACGCGAGCTCGGGCAGGACGACGCGGCCGTTCACAGAAATCTCGATCTTCGCCGTCTCGCGCGTCTCGCGTAGCAGCGACACCTCGTTGATCGCCGCATGGGTGAAGGTCTCGCCGGCAACCGTCGTTGCGCGCATTTCGAGCGGCGCGACGCGGATGGCTTTGGCCGCCGCGATCCTCTCGGGCAATCCGTCGAGCCGCCATTCGTTCATGAGGAAGCCAACCGTGCCGCGGTTCATTCCAAATACCGGCAGGTGCGGGCAGTCGCCTTCGAGCATCCGGTGCAGAGTATGGAGCATGAACCCATCGCCGCCGATCGCGACCAGGATTTGGGCCTTGTCGATCGATGCGAAGCGGTAGCGCTGGTGAAGCAGTTCTTCGGCGGCCTGTGCCGCCTTGCGGTGCGAAGCGAGAAGGCCAATGCCGAGCCCCGCCAGGTCCTGAACGGCGGTCTCGCGGGAGGGAGCGTCGGCGGTCAAACGGCTTTCCTCGGCAGCCTCAACTGCAGCAGAACATAAGCGTTCGCCGGTGCCGCGTCACTGTCCCGTTTCGGGTCGCGCTGGACCACCCCGGTTCCGGCGCTTCCGGTCTGTCGTTACCCGTCCATGTTCATGTTGAAGCGTGATACGACAAGCGAGGGGCAGAAGCGGCGGCGGGCGACCTCGGATCGTCGCGCCATCGGCCAGGACTGGCTGCTCGAAACCGCGATCCAACACGAACAGGTCGAAGTGCTGTTCCAGCCGCTGATCGAGCCGCAGACCGGCCGTGTCGCCGGTGCCGAGGCGCTGGCGCGGTCGGATATCGCGCCGTCGGCCAGCGACCTCTTCGCACGGGCGGCAGCCGGCGGGCTCGAAGAGCGCTTGTCGCGCCTCGTTCAGCGAAAGGCGCTGCGTGCCGCTGCTGTATGGAAAGGGCCGCTGCGCGGTCTCGGGCTGTCGCTCAACCTGCTTCCGCAGGAGATTTCGCGCGACGGCTTCGACCAATGGCTGCTGGACGAAATCGGCGCCTTCGGCATGGATCCGTCACGCTTGACGGTCGAGATCACCGAGAATGCGTTGCTCATCGGCGAGGATGGCGTGGCCGAAGGGCTCAACCGTCTGCGCGACGCGGGAATCCGGATCGCCGTCGACGATTTCGGCACCGGCTATGCGAGCCTGGCCTACCTCACGTCGCTGCCGCTCGACATGATCAAGATCGACCGCGGGCTCGTCGCCGACATCGTCGGCGGTGAGCGCGACCGGATTGTCGTCAAGGCGATGATGCGCCTCGCCCGCGAGCTCGAGCTCAAGGTGGTGGTCGAAGGAGTGGAAAGTACAGCCCAGCTGGCGCTGCTCGCCGACTGGGGCTGCGACCTTTATCAGGGTTTCCTCGGCGCCGGCGCATTGACTGAAGAAGAGCTGATGCGCTTCGTCGCCACCGCCGAGATCCAGGCCGCCTAGGCGGCCTCGCGCTTCTCACCTGACGCAGCGACGCGCGCCAGGCCGCGCGACAGCTGGAGTGCGCCGCTGAGCCGTGCTTCCGGTGTGGGCCAGTTGCGCGCCACCGTCATCTTGCTGTCCGGCCGCAGCTTTGCTGCGCCTTTCAAGCGTTCGATGTAGCCAAGGAGCGCGCCCAGGTCCGGGAAGCCGCTGTCGGCGAAGGTCACGACCGCGCCGCGCGCGCCGATGTCGAGCTTGGCGACGAACGCATCGCGGCAATTGAGCTTCACCTCCACGATCTTGAGCAGGTTGGCGGTCTCCTCCGGGAGAGCGCCGAAGCGGTCGATCAGCTCGACGGCGAAGGCCTCGATGGCGTTGCGGTCCTCGAGCTCGCCGAGGCGCCGGTACAAGCCCATCCTGAGGTCGAGGTCGGGCACATAATGCTCGGGAATGAGGATGGGCGCGTCGATGCTGATCTGCGGCGTGAATTGCTCGCGGGCCGGAACTCCCCCGGCCTTGAGCTCGACGATCGCTTCCTCGAGCATCGATTGATAGAGCTCGAACCCCACCTCCTTGATGTGGCCCGACTGCTCATCGCCGAGCAGATTGCCGGCGCCGCGGATGTCGAGGTCGTGGCTGGCGAGCTGGAACCCGGCGCCGAGGCTGTCGAGCTCCACCAGCACTTGGAGCCGCTTCTGCGCAGCCTCGGTGATCGAGCGATCGGCGGGCATGGTGAGATAGGCGTAGGCGCGCGCCTTCGCCCGGCCGACGCGGCCGCGCAGCTGGTAGAGCTGGGCCAGACCGAACCGGTCCGAGCGGTAGACGATCAGCGTGTTGGCGCTGGGGATGTCGAGTCCGCTTTCGACGATGCTCGTCGACAGTAGCACGTCGTACTTGCGGTCGTAGAAAGCGCTCATCCGCTGTTCCACCTGCCCGGCGCTCATCTGTCCGTGGGCGGTGACGAATTTGACTTCGGGCACCTGCTCGCGAAGCCATTCCTCAATCTGCGGCAGGTCGGCGATCCGCGGCACGACGAAGAAGCTCTGCCCACCACGGTAATGCTCGCGCAGCAAGGCTTCGCGGAGCACTACGCCGTCGAACGGCGTGACGTAGGTGCGTACCGCCAGCCGGTCGACCGGGGGCGTCTGGATGACGCTAAGCTCGCGCAATCCGCTCATCGCCATTTGCAGCGTCCGCGGGATCGGCGTCGCCGTCAGCGTCAGCACGTGAACGTCGGCTCTCAGCGCCTTCAGGCGCTCCTTGTGCGCAACCCCGAAATGCTGCTCCTCGTCGACGATCACCAGGCCGAGGCGCCTGAACTGGATTCCCTTGGCCAGCAGCGCATGGGTGCCGATGGCGATGTCGATCGTGCCGTCGGCGATGCCTTCCTTGGTCTTCTTCGCCTCCGCCGCAGGGACGAGCCGCGACAGCCGCCCGACATTGATCGGGAATCCGTGCAGCCGCTCGACGAAGTTGCTGTAATGCTGGCGCGCGAGAAGCGTCGTCGGGCAGACGAGCGCGACCTGCTTGCCCGACATGGCCATGACGAACGCCGCGCGCAGCGCGACCTCTGTCTTGCCGAAGCCGACGTCGCCGCAGACCAGCCGGTCCATCGGCCTTCCTGCTTCAAGGTCCTGGAGCACGTCGGCGATCGCGCGGTCCTGGTCGTCGGTTTCTTCGTAAGGGAAGCGGTCGACGAACTGCGGGTAGCTGGAGTCGGGTTCTGCGACGACGCCAGGCCGGGTGGCGCGCAGCGCGGCGGTCCTGATGAGCTCGCCCGCGATCTCGCGGATCCGCTCCTTCATCCGCGCCTTGCGCCGCTGCCACGCTTCGCCGCCGAGACTGTCGAGCGCGACGCCCTCGCTCTCGCTGCCGTAGCGCGAGAGTAGCTCGATATTCTCGACCGGCACGTAAAGCTTGTTGCCGCGCGCATATTCAAGCGCGACGCAGTCGTGCGGCACCTTGCTGACGGGGATCTGCGTCAGCCCCTCGTAGCGGCCGATGCCATGGTCGGCGTGGACGACGAGGTCGCCCGGCGAGAGCGTCGCCAGCTCCTCGAGGAAGGCCGCGGCGGGCTTGCGCTTCTTGCGGCGGCGCACCAGCCGGTCGCCGAGCATGTCCTGCTCGGTGAGGACGGCAACGTCGCTCGTGGTGAAGCCATGCTCGAGCGGCAGCACCAAGAGCGCTGGCTGGGTCTTGCTCCCGAGCGCCTCCTGCCAGCTATCGCTGAGCTTTTGTGCCTTGAGGCCGTGCTCTTCGAGCAAGCCTGAGAGCCGCTCACGCGCCCCTTTCGTATAGCTCGCCAGCACCACCTTGCGGCCGCTTCGCCGAAGCTTGCCGACATGGTGGGCGACGGCTTCATAGACGTTGGCCTGTTGGGCCCGTTCGGGCGCGAAATCGCGCGCCGCTTCGACGCCGAAGTCGATCGTCCGCTCGCCGTCGGGCTCAGGGAAGGGTGAGGCGAGGTGGATCGGTCGCGCTTCGATCAGCGCCGCCCATTCTTCCTTGCCGAGGTAGAGCGCGGAGGGCTCGAGCGGGCGGTAGCTGCCGGGCTCCGCTTCCTGGGCGCGGACGCGGTTCTGGTAATAGTCGTCAATCGCCTCGCGGCGCGCCTCGACCGCCTTGTCGGCGGCAGCGTCGCGAAGGATGATGTCATTCTCGCCCAGATGATCGAAGAGCGTCTCGAGCCGCTCCTCGAGCAGCGGCAGCCAATGCTCCATGCCGGTCATCCGCCGCCCGTCCGACAGCGCCTGGTAAAGCGGGTCCTGCGTCGCCGTCGCGCCGAACTTCTCGCGATACAGCGACCGG
>DATDDW010000173.1:0-7295 GCA_036523615.1 Sphingomicrobium sp. | reverse complement strand
CCGTAACGCCGTCGATGAGCTCGCCGGTAGCTGGGTCGCACACGGCGCCATAGCCCCAGTCTACCGGCAGCTCCGCGGTGCTACGGTCGCGGCTCAGCGCAAGGAAGCCGGCGTCGATCAGCACTCGCCCGTGCTGGCGATTGTGGCCGATGACGCTGGCCAGCACCCTGATCGCGACGTCGTCGATCGCGCAGGTGCCGAGCTCGGCCTGGACTAAGTCGCCGAACGCGTAGACGCCGGCGCGCGCCTCGCTGACGCCGGTGAGGTCGCGGGCGTAGTGCAGCGTCGGGGTCGAGCCGACGCTGACGACGGGGCAGGGCAGGCCGGCAGCTCTGAGCCGCTCGGCGGCTTTTACCGTGAGCGAACGTTCCTGTTCGGCCATCGCCTCAAACTCGTCGCGCGTGCGGCAGTCGTAAGAGGCGCCGGCGTGGGTCATCACCCCGGCGAGGTTCGCCCCGAGCTTGCGCCCGATCTCGATCAGCAGCGGATCGAACGGGGCAACTCCCGCGCGGTGGCCGTCGCTGTCGATCTCGATCAGCGCTTCGATCGCCACGGCCTCGGCATCAACGAAGGTGCGCACGGCTTCGGCGGCTTCGGGCGTGTCGAGAATGATCCGGAGCTTGCACCCGGCGCGGATAAGCTCGGCGACCTCGGGCAGTTTCACCGGCGCGATGCCGACGGCATAGAGGATGTCCGTGACGCCGTGGGCGAAGAAGTAGCGCGCCTCGGCCAACGTCGAGACAGTGATCGGCACGTCGGCGCTGCCGGCAAGCACGCGTAGCACGTCGATCGATTTGGCCGTCTTCACGTGGGGGCGCAACGTCACGCCGAGCTGGCGCACCTTGTCGCGCATCCCTGTGGCGTTGCGTTCGAGCCGCCGGCGGTCGAGCAGCAGCGCGGGCGTCTGCAGGTCGAAAATCGAGGTTGGCGCCCGCCGCTCGTCCGAGCGAGGGACGGGAGCGGTGCTCAATGCCGATCCGTCCTGTTCTGGATTTCCATACATTTGCTAGATCACAATTCGAATGTTCGCTCCACCTTCGGGGGCGTCGAGCGCGCAGATCGAGCCGCCGTGAGCGAGCGCCACTTGCTTGGAGAAGCCCAAGCCAACGCCGCTACCGCCCTTGTGGGTCGTATAGAACGGCAGGAAGATGTCCTCGCGGCGGTCCTTCGGGATCCCGGCACCGTTGTCGCGGACCTCGATGCGGCAGCGGCCGCTGCTCTCCCGCGACAGTGCCAGTGCGATCACCGGAGACTGAACGTCGGCAGTCGCGCGAAGCGCGTTTCTCAGCAGATTGAGCAGCGCTTGCGCGAGAAGCTCGGCGTCGCCGTCGAGGCTCAGCGCCTTGGGCACCACCTCGAGCCGCGCGTCGATTCCGCGGTCGGCGGCGCTCGCCAGCGCAAGCCGCATGATCTCCTCGGCCCAGGGCTCGGCCTTGAAGGAGCGGCGGCGCACCTCGGGCGCCTCGGCAAACTCGCGATAGCTTTCGACGAAGCGCAAAATGCCTTCAGCGCGGCGGGCCACCGTCTCCGTCGCGCTCTTGGCGTCGGCGAGCGCGCCGTCGCCGGCGGCGGCGGAGGCGACCAGCTCCGCCCCGGTCCGCGCCAATGACGTGACTGGAGTCAGCGAATTCATGATTTCGTGCGTGAGCACGCGCACGAGGTCGGCCTGCGCCGCGGCCTCCAGAGCGCCGAGCTCGCTTTGCACGGGGAGGATCGAAAGGATGGTCACCGGCTTGTCGAGCCGCGCCACCTGGGCCGAGGCAAAGACCGCCTTCTGTGGTACGCCGTCGAGAATTAGGCGGGTGACTTTGCGCGTGCCGGCCGGCAGTCGCGCGGCGGCGGCCAGTTCAGGCCCAAGCGCCTCCAGGTCTGCGACCCGGTTCAGCGGAAGGCGGGCGAACAGCTGGCGTGCGGCCTTGTTGAGCACTTCGATGCGGCCGTCGGGATCAACCGCGAGAAGCGCGCTCGGTGCGTCGTCGACAACGGCCGAAAGATAGCGAGCCTCCGCGGATTCCTGCGTGTGGCGGGCCTGCAGCGTTTTGAGCGCGTGGTCCAGTGTCTCGCCGAGCACGTCGAAGCCGCCGCCGCTGGGGTCAGAGAAGCGCTGCGAATAATCCTCGAAGCGCACGGACTCGATGAATCGAGAGACGAGGAAGTTCGTGCGCCGAATGAACTCCCACAGGCTGGCGAGCGCCGCCAGAGCGATCAGCACCGCAACCACCAGTCCTGCCCGAACGTCGGGAGTCCTCGCCGCTTCGATCACGATCAGGACAGCGCCGATGAGCACGATCGTGCGCCAGGCGAGGCCGAATTCGAATCTGCGCCTAAAGTCCATGCTTCTCCATCCGCCTGTACAAGGCGCCGCGGCTCAGGCCCAACTCGGCGGCAGCGAGCGAGATGTTGAAATGGTGCATGCGCAGAGCGCGCTCGACCATCTGCTTTTCGAGCTGGTCCAGGTTCAACGTCGGCTCGACCGCCGCGACGGCGCCGCCTTGGGACCGCCGCGGCAACGGGAAGTCATCGATGCGATAGCCGCCCGCGTCGGCCATGATCACGGCTCGCTCGGCGGCGTGGCGCAGAGCGCGCACATTTCCGGGCCAATCGTGTTCCATCAGCGCCTGGCGCACGTCTTCCGGCAGCTCGCGATCGGGCTTGTCGTACTTTCGCTCGTAGAGCCGCAGGTAGTAGTCGAGCAGGATCGGAATATCGTCGCGCTGCTGGCGCAACGGCGGCAGCTCGATCTCGATCGTATTGAGGCGAAACAGCAGGTCCTGGCGGAAGCGCTTCTCGTCGGCGAGCTGGTCGGATGAAATGTTGGTTGCGGCGATTACTCGCACGTCGATCGCGATCGGCTTGTTCGAACCGACCGGCACCACGGCCCGCTGCTCCAGCGCGGTCAGCAGCTTTGGCTGCAGGTGAAGCGGCAAGTTGCCGATCTCGTCGAGGAAGAGGGTGCTCTTATCCGCCGCCTTGAGGCGGCCGATCCGTTCACCGGCGGCGCCCGTGAAGGCTCCCTTCACATGACCGAACAGCTCGGACTCGAACAGGCTTTCGCTGGTTGCTCCGAGGTCGATGGAGACCATCGGCTGATCGGCGCGGCGCGACAGCCGGTGGATCTCGCGGGCGACGATTTCCTTCCCCGTTCCGTTTTCGCCGAGGATCAGCACGTTGGCATCGGTCGGCGCTGCCCGGTCGATCAGGGTGCGCACGCGTTCCATCGCCGGCGAACTTCCGAGCAGAGGCGTTTCCGGCGCTGAAGCGAGCTCGGATGCCCGGCCGCGCTCAACCCTCGCGTCGACGCGGCTTCGGCGCAGCGCCGCAGCGCTCCTGACCGTCGCCTGCAGCCGCTCGTTGCCCCACGGCTTGGCGACGAAATCGCTGGCGCCTGCTTTGATCGCCTCGACGGCGATCGACACCCCGGCGTGCGCGGTGATGATCACCACCGCCGCGTCGCGGTCGATCTCCATGATTTTGCCGAGGTAGTCGATGCCCTCGCGCCCGTCGGTTTTCGCGCGCTCGAAATTGAGGTCGAGAAGGATGACGTCGGGGCTGTCGCGCTTGAGCAGCGCAAGCAGTTCGGCAGGGGAATTCAGAGTTTCGACGCGCTCGAACATGTCGCGAAGCGCGAGCCTCGCGGCAAGCGCGATGTCCGGATCGTCGTCGACGACCGCCGCGAGGCTGAACTTCTGGGCCACGCTACGTCTGTAGCGCGACTGTCCGGAAACGAACAGATACTCGATTCAAGAGAGCACCTCAAATTGGCACGTAGCTTGCAGCGAATGAGCCATGAATGCTTTCGCTCGAATGACTGACGTGCAGCGCCCGCCAGCGGGAGAAGGGCGCGCGTCGTCCATTTTCGGACAGAAGCTGTCCGGAGGCGGACAGTGAGCCTAGTCGAATTGCGCCAGACCGGCGGCCGCTCCGAAGCGGTCAGCGGCGGTGCGATGGACAAGGTGGTCGTACGGAAAAAGCTCGATCGCCGTATCGTCATCGGAGGAGCAGCCGCCGTTGTGGCGCTGCTCATCGTCGTCTTCTGGTTGTTCGCGCCGCGCTCCGGGTCGATGACCGTCGCGCGGGATCGACTGACGATCGCAGAAGCGAAGAACGGCACGTTCGACGACTTTCTCCCGCTTCGCGCCCGAGTGACGCCGTTGCTCACCGTCTATTTGGACGCAGTCGAGGGAGGACAGGTCGAAAAGAAGCTGGTCGATGACGGCGCGCAAGTGGTCGAGGGGCAGCTCCTTGCCGTCCTGTCGAACGCCGAGCTGCAACTTTCGACGCTGGAGAAGCAGGCCGAAGTCGAGCAGCAGCTGAACAACATGCGCAGCCAGGAGCTGGCGCTCGTCAACACGCACAATTCCAACCTGCGGGACCTCAATCAGGCGCAGACCGATCTCGCCAAGGCCCAGCGCCAATACGACCTCTACAAGCCGCTCGCGGAACGTGGCTTCGTCTCGATGAAGAGCTTCAACGACACCAAGGACGATCTCGCCTACCAGACGAAGCGCCTGGGGATCCTGAGGCAAAGCATCGCCCAAAATGAGGGGCTGCAGTCCAGTCAACTGCAGCAGCTTCGCGCAGCCGCCGCGTCGCTCAACAGCAGCATGGGCATCGCCCGCAGCAGTCTCGGGCAACTCAACATCCGCGCTCCGGTCACCGGGCAGCTGAGCGGCTTCGACATCCAGCTTGGCCAGTCGCTGCAGCAGGGCGAGCGCATCGGTCAGATCGACAGTGCCGGCGGCGACAAGCTCCAGGCCGACGTCGACGAATATTATCTCGGCCGCGTCGCGGTGGGCCAGACCGCGAGTGCCGACATCGAAGGCAAGACCTATCGGCTCAAGGTCGCCAAGGTTTACCCGCAAGTCCGCAACGGCGTGTTTCAGATCGACCTGCTGTTCGTCGGTCCCGAGCCGGCGTCGATGCAGCGCGGCCAAAGTGTCCAGGCGAAACTCACTTTGGGGGATTCCTCGAAGGCGCTGCTCATCCCCAACGGCGCCTTTTTCAACGACACAGGCGGCAATTGGGTCTTCGTCGTCGATCGCGGCGGCAACAGCGCGACCAAGCGCGCCGTCCAGCTCGGCCGCCGCAATGCCGATTTCATCGAAGTGTTGAGCGGGCTCAAGCCCGGCGATCGCGTGATCACCTCTTCCTACAGCGGCCTTACCGACAAGGACCACCTGAACTTCAGCTCCGGCGAGTGAGAAAGGACCAGTAACGTGCTGACCATGACCGGCCTGACCAAGACCTACCGTACCGACACCGTGGAGACGACCGCGCTCGACGAAGTCGACCTCGACATTGCCGACGGCGAGTTTGTCGCCGTGATGGGGCCATCGGGCTGCGGCAAGTCGACGCTGCTCAATGTGATGGGGATGCTCGATAGCCCCTCGAGCGGCTCGTACAATTTCAACGGCCAGGAGGTCGCCGGCCTCAGCGAAACGAAGCTCGCCGAGACGCGCAAGAGCAACATCGGCTTCATCTTCCAGAGCTTCAATCTGGTCGACGAGCTTACGGTGCGCGAGAACGTCGAGCTCGCGCTGCTCTACCACAACTTCCCGGCCTCCGAGCGCAAGGCCCGCGTCGACCGGGTGCTCGACAAGGTCGGCATTGCGCACCGCGCCAAGCACCGTCCGACGCAATTGTCCGGCGGGCAGCAGCAGCGCGTTGCCGTCGCCCGCGCGCTAGTCGGCGAGCCCAAGCTGATCCTCGCCGACGAGCCGACCGGCAACCTCGACACGGCGCATGGCGAGGAGGTCATGCGCATGCTCCGCCAGCTCAACCAGGAGGGTTCGACCATCGTCATGGTCACGCACTCGCCGGCGCATGCCGACTTCGCCAGCCGGGTGGTGAACATGCTCGACGGCAGGATTCTCCAGGAGCGGCGCCGCGCCGCCTGACGCGACGCAGTCGAACGTCTTTGCAAAGGACAGTCACCATGTGGCGGAATTACTGGACGGTAGCGGTTCGGGCTCTTGCCAAGAGCAAGACCTACTCGATCATCAACATCGCCGGCCTCGCCGTCGGCATGGCCGCCTGCATCATGATCCTGCTCTACATTCGTTACGAGCAGAGCTACGACAAATGGATCCCGGACGTCGCGAATAACTATCAGCTCGAGGCCTGGTACGCGCACCCCAAGGACAGTCCGCCGGCGTACCTGCAGATGAGCGCGTACGTGTCGAAGGGCGCGGTGCAGAAGGATTTCCCGCAGATCGAGCACACCGTCTACCTGACGAACAACAACCCGGTGTTCCTGCAAAACGGCCAAGCGACGTCGACAAAGAACTACCTCTTTGCCGACGACGACTTCCTCAAGGTCGTCAACCTGCCGCTGCTTTCAGGGTCCACCCTTTCGGCTCCGCAGACCGCTGTGATGACGCAGGAAGAAGCGATCAAGCGGTTCGGCACGGACCAGGTCGTCGGGCGTACGTTCACAGTGATTACCCACGGGCTCAGACGAGACTTCAAGATCACCGGGGTGCTCAAGAACATACCGAAGAACTCGAGCATGAAGATCGACGCGATTCTGCGGCTCGATTACCCCGCGTACGTCTCCGACAATCCCCAGGCGCTGAAATGCTGGGGCTGCCAGTCGGGCTATGTCTACGTGAAGATGCGCCCCGGAACCGACGTCCGTCAGCTCGAAGCGCAGATGCCGGCGTGGGAGAAGCGCAACATCCCCGACGAGATGAACGGCAACATTCGCTATAACGCAGGCGACGAGCAGGACTGGCATTTCGTCAATCTCAAGGACGTCCATCTGGGCAAGGCTCAGGACGGCAGCATGACTCCGGGAAACGATCGGCGAACGATCGCGACCTTCACGATCATTGCTTTGCTGATCCTCGGCATGGCGGTCGTGAATTTCACCAACCTCGCGACAGCCCGTGCCAGCCAGCGCGCGCGCGAAGTCGCCCTGCGCAAGGTCCTCGGCGCCACGCGCAAGCAGCTGATCGTTCAATTCGTGGCCGAAGCAATCCTCATATCGGCGGTCGGCATGCTGCTCGCGCTGGCACTCGCCGAACTACTGGTCAGGCCGTTCGCCGCGTTCCTCGATTCCGACATCACGCTCGCTTATTTCGGCCAGGACGGAATCCTCCTGCCGGCGATCGGACTGACGTTGCTCGTCGGCATCTTGAGCGGTCTCTATCCCGCCTTCTTCCTGTCACGCTTCCAGCCGGCGGAGGTGCTCAAGGCGAACCGCTCCGCGGCGGAAACGCCTGGCTCGGGCAGGATTCGCGCGGCGCTCGTCGTCCTGCAGTTTGCGGTGTCGATCGGGCTCATCATCTGCACCG
>DATDDW010000172.1:0-3400 GCA_036523615.1 Sphingomicrobium sp. | reverse complement strand
TCGTCAAGTAATCGCGTGATCTTTAGGGGCCCACCGCACTTTCTCAGGCGAGAATGTTGACATCTTTTCGTTCGGCGCTGCTGTTGACGGCTGCGCTTACCAGTACAAGCATTGGTCCGGCCTTCGCCGGAACTTCTCCGGACGCTCCGGTCCCGGTCGCCAGTGCGAACCTGCCGAAGGTCGCGATTCCCGATCTGCTCGATCCGCAGGGGGAGCCGACGCTCTCCGAGCCCACGACTTCCGACACTCAAGCCGAAACGCCAGAAGCTCCAGAAACTGACGTGCCGGACACCGCAGCGGCTCAGCCGGCAGTGCGGCCGAGTGGCGATCTTGCCGCGATGGTCGCGCAACTGCGCGGCTCCGAGCCAGGCAGCGCCGAGCTCAACTGCCTTGCGACCGGTATTTACTTTGAATCCAAGGGCGAGCCGCTTGCCGGCCAGCTTGCCGTCGGCAAGGTGATCGCCAATCGCGCGGCGAGCGGCGGGCGTTTTCCGTCGACCTATTGCGGCGTGCTGTTCCAGCACGGCCAGTTCTCGTTCGTGCACGGGCGTTCGCTGCCGGCGGTGCCGCGCGCCAACAAGATGTGGCAGACGGCGGTGGCGATCGCGAAGATCGTCGACCAGCGGCTCCACGATTCGGCCGTCGGCAACGCGCTGTTCTTCCACGCGCGCTATGTCGCGCCGGGGTGGCACATGAAACGGGTTGCTTCGATCGGTAACCACATCTTCTATCGCTGAACGATTCTTCCAATGCGGGGCGGTAGCGGGCGGGCCGAAAGGTTCGCCCGCTTTCCTTTTGGGCACCTTTTGTTCTAGCAATCGTGCGTGGCCTCACAGCTCGATTCTCTCTGCTTTACCGACGCGCCGCCGATCGCGGCGGAAGTAGCGCGCGGAGTCACTCGGCTGCTGTGCCGCCAGGACCTGTTCGCCGTGTGCGAAATGCCGCTGCCCAACGGGCGCCGCGCGGACCTGATGGCGATCGACCGCTCGGGCGGCTTGACCATCGTCGAGATCAAGGTCGCCAAAGCCGATCTGCTCGGCGACGGCAAATGGCGCGACTATCTCGAATATTGCGACCGCTTCTTCTGGGCGGTGCCGCCGGTGCTTGCGCGCATCCTCGATGACGAGCGCTACCTGCCGAGCGAAGCCGGGCTGATCGTCGCCGACCGCTACGATGCGGCGGTCGTCCGCGATGCGGTGCACCGGCCGCTGGCGCCGGCGCGGCGCAAGGCCGAGCTGCTGCACTTCGCGCGCCGGGCCGCGCGGCGCCTGGCCGCGCAGGTCGACCCGTCGCTCGGCGATTCGAACTAGGGCTTGGCCGCGGCCGGTTTCGGCTTGGCCGACTGGATCAGCTGGAGGATCTGCCGGGCGCGATTGTCGCGGGTCGCATAATCGCGCGCCGAATAGCCCGCGACCGCGTCGGTGCGGTCGGGATTGGCGCCATGCTCGAGCAACAGCTTCACCAGATTGGTGTCCCGCTGCTGCACGGCGATGATCAACGGCGTCTCGCCCTTGCGATTGGCCGTGTCGACCTTGGCGCCGAGATCGATCAGCCATCCCGCGGCGTCGTCGAAGCCGGCTTTGGCGGCGGCGATCAGCGGCGTATCCCCGCCCGCCCCCGGGAGGTTCGGGTCGGCCCGCTTGTTGAGCAGGAAGCCGGTATAGTCCGGGTCACTGCGGCTGATGGCGATGATCAGCGCGGTATTGCCCTTGCCGTCACGCGAATCGACGATCGTCGGATGGTCGGCAAGAAGCTGGGTGGCCTTGTCGCCGTCGCGCTTCTGCACGGCCTCGACGAACTGGTCGCCGTTCGTGCCCATGCCAAGCTCCTGCGCCGCCACGGGCGTGGCCAGCACGGCCAAAGCCGCTGCGCCAATGACGATCTTCCACGACTTCATGCACTTAGTCCCCGTGCCCGCCCTTGATCGGCCGCGCCTAGCAGAGCAAGGGTGGCTTTGTCATGAACGGTTCTAAGCACTTCTGGGAAAAGCCGCTCGCCTCGCTCGATCGCGGCGAGTGGGAGGCGCTGTGCGACGGCTGTGGCCGGTGCTGCGTGCACAAGCTTGAGGATGAAGAGACGGGGATGCTCTACCCCACGAACGTCGCCTGCAAGCTGCTCGACCGGCGCAACGGCCGCTGCCTCGACTACGCCCATCGCATGAAGCGCGTGTCCGATTGCGTGAAGCTCGACCGAAAGAATCTGAGCAGCCTCGACTGGCTGCCTGAGACTTGCGCCTACCGCTTGCGCGCCGCCGGCGAGCCGCTGCCCGACTGGCATTATCTCATTTCGGGCAGTCGCGAGAGCGTGCATGAAGCGGGTCAGTCCACGCGCGGCTGGACCGTCAGCGAAGATGATGCTGGGGAGCTCGAGTTCCATGTGGTCGAAAGGGCGCTCTGAGGCCGAGCTCCAGGCGGCGCTTCCCGTTCCCATCGAAGTCCGCCCGATCCGCCGCGCGCGGCGGCTGCGCCTGCGCTTCGATGAGACGAGCGGCAGCCTCAAGCTCACCTGTCCCTGGCGCACCAGCCGCCGAGCGGCGCTCGCCTGGGCCCTCGACCAGCGCGACTGGATCGACGCTCAGCTGGCCCGAGCCCTTCCGGCCGAACCCTTCGCGCCCGACGCGCTCATCCCGCTCGAGGGACGCGACGTGCGCATCGTCTGGAGCGAAAGCCTGTCGCGCGCGCCGCTGCTGATCGGCGACGAGCTGCGCTGCGGCGGCCCTGAAGCGGGGCTGTCGCGCCGCATCGAAACTTTCCTCAAACGCCATGCGCTCGAGATCATGTCGTGCGAGGTCGCCGGATATGCGGCGGCGGCGGGAGTCTCGGCCCGCTCCGTCAGCGTCGGCGATGCCGCGAGCCGCTGGGGCAGTTGCTCCTCGAACGGCCGCATCCGCCTAAGCTGGCGGTTGATCCTCGCGCCGCCAAATGTCCGCCGCTTCGTCGTGGCGCACGAGGTCGCGCACTTGAAGCACCTGCATCACGGGCCCGATTTCAAGGCGCTCGAGGCGCGGCTGTTCGGTACCGGCCTCGCTCAGGCCAAAGCCGAGCTACGCCGTATAGGGCCGCGGCTCCGTCGCGTCGGGCGGAGGTGAGCGCGGCGGCGGTTGCCGCGGCGGGGGCTGGCGCGGCGGTACGTTGGGCGGCGGCCGCTGCTCGGGCGGGAACGCCTGGTCGAGCTCCTGCTGGCTCGGCTCGCCGGTGCCGTCGGGCCGTACCATCGGCTGCTGCTGCGGCTGCCCGGGCTCCATCGGCGGCTGGTTGATGGGCATGCCGTTCTCGTCGACCATCGGCGCCATCTGATTGGCGTCCATCGACTGGTTGCCGAACATCTCCTCATCCGGAGTGAGCTGCCAGTCGGGCATCGGCACCTGGGTCTGGAACTGCTCGACCGGCCGGTTGGCGAC
>DATDDW010000171.1:0-11111 GCA_036523615.1 Sphingomicrobium sp. | reverse complement strand
CGTCGATGAACATGCACTCGAGCGTCGCCGACTGGCTGCACCTCTCGGATGCTTTCTATCGCGCTTCGATGTCGACCGACATGAAGGTGAAGGTTCCGGTGATCTGGGGCACCGACGCGGTGCACGGCCACAACAACGTCTATGGGGCGACGCTCTTCCCGCACAATATCGGTCTCGGCGCGGCGCACGATCCAGCGCTGATCGAGCGGATCGGACGAGCGACCGCAAGCCAGGTCCGGGCGACAGGGATCAGCTGGGCCTTCGCTCCTACTCTCGCCGTCGTTCAGAACCCGCGATGGGGGCGCACGTACGAAAGCTACAGCTCCGATCCGGCACTCGTGCGCAGCTATGCCGAGGCGATGGTCCGCGGGCTCCAGGGTCAGCTTGGCTCGTCCACTTCGGTGCTGGCGACGGCCAAGCATTGGCTCGGCGACGGCGGTACCTTCCATGGCGTCGATCAAGGCGAAACGCGCACCAGCGAGGCCAATCTCGCGCGCACCCACGCGGCCGGTTACTACGGCGCGCTCAAAGCCGGCGTGCAGACGGTGATGGTCAGCTATTCGAGTTTCACCGATACGGCGGCGGGCAAGAGCTGGGGCAAGATGCACGGCAACGCGCATCTGGTCGGCGACGTGCTCAAGCATCGGCTAGGCTTCAATGGATTGGTCGTCAGCGACTGGAACGGCATCGGCCAGGTGCCCGGCTGCAGCAATTGGCACTGCCCGCAGGCAATCAATGCTGGGATCGACCTCGTCATGGTCCCCGACGACTGGAAGAAGTTCATCGCTGCCACGGTCGATGATGTTCGCGCCGGCCGCATTGCGATGAGCCGCGTCGACGACGCGGTCTCGCGGATCATCCGAGTCAAGCTCGAGTCGGGCCTGTTCAACCTCTCTCCGGCAACGGGCCCGCACCCTTCGGCGCAGGCGCTGCATTCGCCGGCTGTGCGAGCGCTGGCGCGGGAGGCGGTGCGAAAGTCGCTCGTGCTGCTGAAGAACAATGGCGGTGTGCTTCCGCTCAAGACTCGGACAAAGATTCTTGTCGTCGGGCCGGGAGCCGACAGCTTGCCGATGCAGGCCGGCGGATGGTCGCTGACCTGGCAAGGCGACAAGACCAGCACCGCTGATTATCCTGACGCGGATACTTTGCTCTCCGCCCTTCGGAAGACCCTTGGCGCGAGCAACGTCGACTATAGCGCCGGCGGCAGAGGCGTCGACGTCCGCCGATATGGCGCGGTCGTCATGGTTGCCGCAGAAAAACCCTATGCCGAGGGTGCGGGCGACATCACTTTCCCCGCCTCGATGCGGCACACCAGCCGCTATCCGGAAGACTTGCAGGCGCTCGAGCGCGTCAGCGGCAAAGGCGTGCCGGTGGTGACCGTGCTGTTCTCCGGACGCCCCGTCGCGGCGAACGACCTGATCAATCGCTCCGACGCTTTTGTCGCCGCCTGGCTGCCCGGCACAGAGGGGCTCGGGATTACCGACTTGCTGGTGAGCCGCAGCGAGGGCCGCCGCGCTTACGACTTCACGGGACGCCTCTCGTTCGACTGGCCCGCGGGCGATTGCCTGCCGCAGCATGGCGGATTCCAGTTCCGCCGCGGCTACGGCCTGTCGTTCTCGAGCCGCTCCACGCTCGGCCGGCTCCCCGAAGCCCCGCCGGTAATGGCCTGCCCCGCCGAAACCCGTTAATCGGCAAGGCGATGCGCAAGATCCTCATCGTCGGCGGGGGCACGGCGGGCTGGATGACTGCCGCCCTGTTCGGCAAGCTCTTCCAGGGCCTGTACGATCTCGAGCTCGTCGAAAGTGAAGCCATCGGCACCGTCGGCGTCGGCGAAGCGACCATCCCGGCGATCAAGAAGTACAACGAGCTGGTCCAGCTCGACGAAGCCGAGTTCATGCGGCGGACCCAGGCGACCTTCAAGCTTGGCATCCAGTTCGTCGACTGGCTGCGCGCCGGCCACAGCTACGTCCATGGCTTTGGCGTCATTGGGCAGGATTGGGAGTGGCTTCGCTGCCATCATTACTGGCTGCGCGCGAACCAGCGCGAGCGCGCTCGCGACTTCGCCGATTATTCGATCAACACCGCCGCGGCGCTGGCCAACAAGTTCATGCAGCCTCGCCCCGAAATGAGCGATTCGCCGATCGGGCACATTGCCTACGCTTTCCAATTCGACGCCTCGCTGTACGCCAAATATCTTCGCTCGCTGGCCGAGCAGCACGGCGTCGTCCGGACCGAAGGACGGATCGTCGACGTGGGGCGCGCCGACAGTGGCGACATCGCTTCGGTGACCCTCGAAGGCGATCGGAAAATTGCCGCCGACTTCTTCATCGACTGCTCGGGATTTCGCGGATTGCTGATCGAGCAGACGCTGGAGACGGGTTACGAAGATTGGAGCCATTGGCTGCCGTGCGACCGGGCCATGGCGGTGCCCTGTGCGCGGACCGATCCGTTGACCCCGCTGACCCGCGCGACGGCGCGCGAGCCCGGCTGGCAGTGGCGCATCCCGCTGCAGCACCGGACGGGCAACGGCCTGGTCTATTCAAGCAAGCACATCGACGACGATTCAGCCGAGAAGCTGTTGCTCGCCAACCTCGACGGCGAGCAGCTCGCCAATCCCAACCGATTGCGCTTCACCAGCGGCAAGCGGCGCAAGATGTGGAACCGCAATTGCGTCGCGCTGGGGCTTGCCGCGGGATTCCTCGAGCCGCTCGAGTCGACCAGCATCCATCTCGTTCAAGCTGCGGCGATCCGACTTGTGCGGCTGTTCCCGGATGCGGCGACTGATCAGGCGACCATCGACGAATTCAATCGCCAATGCGATTTCGAATGGGAGCGCATCCGCGACTTCATCGTGCTGCATTATTGGGCCAACCAGCGTGAGGGCGCTTTTTGGGAATATTGCCGAACGATGGAGTTGCCGGCGACGCTCCAGCGCAAAATCGACCTGTGGTGTGCGAACGGACGCATCTTCCGCGAGAACGAGGAGCTGTTCAGCGAAGAGAGCTGGATCCAGGTCTTCCTCGGGCAGGGGATCGTTCCGCGCGGCTACGACCCGCTCGTCGAGATCAAGAGCGACCCGCAGATCGAGCAATTCCTCGGCAATATCGCGGCAACGATCGCGCGCTGCGTGAGCGTGATGCCGCCGCACGACGAATTCATCAGCAAATATTGCCCGGCGGAGCCGATCGCATGAAACGCTTAGCTCTCACCCTGCTCGCCGCGCTGCTCGCCGCCGGATGCTCGCCCAAGGCGCAGATGTGGCTGACCACCGCCGATCAGAAGCACAAGCTCGAGCCGCAGCAGGATGTCGCTTCGGCGGGCAAGGCCAAGGGGAACGAGGCCGTCGTCATCGACACGTCGAAGCACTTCCAGACGATCCAGGGCTTTGGCGCGGCCATGACGGACGCATCGGCGGAGATGATCAGCCGCCTGCCCGACGACCGCCGCCATGCGCTGATGGAGGAGCTGTTCGGCCGCAAGAACGGCGGGCTCGGCTTCTCCTTCACCCGTCTGACGGTCGGCGCATCCGACTTTTCGCGCACCCATTACAGTTTCGACGATTCGCCCGGGAATGCGCCCGACCCGCAACTGACGCATTTCTCGATCGCCCATGCGCAGCAGTACGTGATCCCGCGCATGCGCGAAGCGCTGGCGATCAATCCCGATCTCAAGATCCTGATCAGCCCGTGGAGCGCGCCGCCGTGGATGAAGCTCAACCGCAGCTTCTACAAAGGCCAGCTCAACCCCCGATATTACCCCGCCTTCGGCGAATATTTTGCCAAAACCGTGGAGGCCTTCGACCGCGCCGGAGTGCCCATCGCGATGCTGACCATCCAGAACGAGCCCGACTTCGAGCCAGGAGATTATCCGGGCATGCGGGTCAATCCGCCGCAACGCGCCGAGATCATCGGCAAACACGTCGGCCCGGCGCTGCGCGCGCACGGGCTCAAGACGCAGATCCTCGACTACGACCACAATTGGGACGATCCGCAAATGCCGCTGGCGGTGCTCGCCGATCCCCAGGCCCGCCAATATATCGCGGGTGTCGCCTGGCATTGCTACGAGGGCGATGTCCCCGCGCAGACCCCGGTCCACGACGCCCATCCCGACAAGGACGCCTGGCAGACCGAATGTTCGGGCGGCGACTGGTCGCCGAAGTGGGGCGACACGCTCGGCTGGATGACCGAAAAGCTGATCATCGGCGCGACCAACAATTGGGCGCGCGGATCGCTGACTTGGAACCTCGCGCTCGATCCCGCGAACGGGCCGCACGATGGCGGCTGCACCGGATGCCGCGGCGTGGTGACGATCAATCCGGCGACGGGCGCGATCACGCGCAATGTCGAATATTATGTGCTCGGCCATGCCAGCCGCTTCATTCTGCCAGGCGCCTATCGGGTCGCATCCAAGGCGAATGCCGCTGCAATCGAGGTCGCCGCGTTCCTCAACCCGGACCGCAGCCGGGTCGCCATCCTGCATCGAACCTCGGGCAACGGTCCGGTGACGATCGCGATCGACGGCGAACGTTATTCGCTGGCCTTGCCCAACGGGGCGGTCGCGACAGTGCGATGGAGCGCTCGACGCGCCGGCCAGTGACTGTGGCCAGTCAGGACCGGCGGGGCATCCCTCTCGCTTTTGCGGCGGTGACGACGTTGTTCTTCGCGTGGGGTTTCATCACCTCGAACAACGATCCGCTCATCGTTGCGCTGCGCGCCGCCTTCAGCCTCGATTATACCGAGGCGCTTCTCACCCAGATCGTCTTCTTTCTCGCTTACGGGTTGCTCTCGCTTCCCGCGGCTTGGCTGACCAGCCGGATTGGCGCGGTCGACATGATCGTGGGCTCGCTCGCGGTCATGGCTGGCGGCTGCCTGCTGGTCGTTGCGAGCACGGGCCTGGGTGATTTCCGGCCGATCCTCGCCGCGCTGTTCGTCCTCGCCGGCGGCTTCACCGCGCTCCAGGTCGCGGCCAATCCCCTCGCGGCGGAGCTTGGGCCGCCGCAGCGCAGCCATTTCCGGCTGAACTTCGCCCAGGCGTTCAACTCATTGGGGGTGGTGATCGGAGTCCATTTCGGCTCGCTCGTGATGCTCGGCGATCCGGCGCTTCGAGCCGCGCCGAAGGGCGTGATGGAGCCGGGGCACCGAAGCAATTTGCTCGGCGCGGTCGACCGTGCGTTCCTGATCATGGCCGCGCTGCTCGCGGGGCTGCTCCTCTTCTTCCTGCTCCTGCGGCCGTTCCTGACGCGCATCACTCCCAACCATCGCGCGGCTCCGGCCGGGATGTTCGAAGCGCTTCGCTCGCGCTGGGCGATCTTCGGCGCTGCCGCCATCGGCCTCTATGTCGGCGCCGAGGTTTCGATCGGCAGCATCATGATCAATTTCCTGAATCAGCGATCGGTGCTCGGCCTGCCGTTCGACGACGCTGGCGCCTACCTCGCCAATTTCTACTGGGGCGGGGCGCTGTGCGGCCGGCTGATTGGCACCGCATTGCTCACGCGGATCCGCGCCACGCGGTTGCTCGCCGCCTGCGGGATCGTCGCCGCCTTGCTTTGTATGACCGTGCTCGCGGCGCATGGCGCCGCCGCTGGCTACGCCGCGCTTGCCATCGGCCTGTTCAATTCGATCATGTTCCCGACGATCTTCACCATCACGCTCGAGCGCTCAGGCGTGTCACAGAGCTCGACCTCCGGTCTGCTTTGCCTGGCGATTTTCGGCGGCGCCCTGTTGCCCGTCGCTGTCGGGACCATCGCCGACAGCTTCGGCCTCAGCGCATCCTTCGCCGTTCCGCTCGCCGCTTACGCTTTCATCGCCGTTTTCGCCGCAGCAGCGCGCTGCGATCATGCTAGCGACAGCGCAATCGAACCACCGACAAGCGTCTCGCCAATCCCGTAGCCGGAGAGGGTCGAATGATTCCCGCGTTCCTGCTGATTGCCGCCTCCACGTTTACCGTGACCAACTCGGCTTATCATGGTGCGGTCCGACGGCCGCGCAACGCGCGGATGGTGTGGCATGACGAATTCGACGGGCGCGCGCTCGACCTGCGCAAATGGAGATACGACACGAGCCACAACAAAGGCGGCTGGTTCAATGGCGAGAGGCAATATTATTCCGCGGGCCAGAACGTGCGCGTCATCGACGGCGTGCTGTCGATCGAAGCCCGCCCCGAGAAAATCGACCCCAAGCGCTTTCCCGACTGGGGCGGGCAGGAATATACGTCGGCCAGGATCGTTTCGACCGGCGGATGGAAGTACGGGTTCTACGAAGTTCGCGCGAAGCTGCCGTGCGCGCGTGGGACTTGGCCGGCGATCTGGATGCTCCCCGTAAAGATGACCAAGTGGCCCGACGACGGTGAAATCGACATCATGGAGCAGGTCGGCGCCGAGCCGAATCTCATCTACGCGTCGCTTCACACGAAATTGTTCAACCACACAATCAAGACTCAGCGCAGCGCCCAGAAACTGGTCCCGACCAGCTGCAGCGCCTTTCACACGTATCAGCTCGACTGGCGTGCGAATTCGATCACCATCGGAGTCGACGGCCAAGGCATCCTGCGCGTGCTCGACAATCGTCCTGGCGGAAAAGCGGCGTGGCCGTTCTACACCCCCTTCGAGATGATCCTGAACCTTGCCATCGGCGGCGACTGGGCAGCGGCGAAGGGAATCGATGACTCCGCCATGCCACAGCGCATGGACGTGGATTACGTCCGCGTCTGGCAGGTGCCGGTAAGGACGGCCAAGTGATCGCCCTATTCGCTGCCGCAGCCTTGGCCTCCAGCCAGCCGGCCCGCTCGATCCTCTTCATCGGGAACAGCTTCACGTTCGGCGCCGAGTCCGCTGCAATGACGTATCGCAAGGAGAGCGTCAGCGACCTTAACGGCGACGGTATGGGCGGCGTTCCGGCCTTGTTCAAGCGTTTCACCGATGAGGCCGGCCTTCGTTACTCGGTGTCGCTCGAAACGGCCGCCGGCCAGACCCTCGCCTGGCATCTCGCCAACAAGCGCACAGTCATCGACCGGCCATGGGATGCGGTCGTGCTTCAGGAGTACAGCACGCTATATCCCGACAAGCCCGGCGATGTGACAGCGACGATTGCCGCGGCGCGAAGCCTGACCAAGCTCCTGCGCAAGCGGAATCCGGCGGTCGACATCAGCCTCGTCGCAACCTGGTCCAGGCCCGATCTCACCTACCCATCGGGGAAGCACTGGTCGGGCCAGCCGATCGAGCGCATGGCGCTCGACCTGCGCCATGCCGACGATCGGGTGAAAAAGCTGGTCCCGTCGATCGCTCGAGTGGCGCCTGTGGGCCAGGCCTTCAACTGCGCCATCGCCCGCGGCATCGCCGATGCGAACCCCTATGATGGAGTGAGCCGCGGGCAGATCGACCTGTGGGCGAGCGACCAATATCATGCCTCGAACGAAGGCTATTATCTGGAAGCGCTGACCGTCTTTGCCGCGGTCACCCACCGCGATCCGCGCAAGCTCGGAAAAAGCGAGGAAGCCGCGCACGACCTCGGCATCAATGCGGCGCTGGCCAGCAAGCTGCAGTCGATCGCTTTCCTCACCGTCACCGGGCGGTGTTCCGGTGATGCCCGGCGCAAGACGGGCCACTCATAAAGGTGGGCACGGCGACGCAAGCGAAGATTGACGGTGATCGCCGTTCAATCATCATGCGCGGGATGAAGCGAATTGCCGTGCGTCACCGGGTTGTTCTTGTCGCGGGCACGTGCCTCGCACTGTTGGGGGGCAGTTCGGCCGTCCACGCGGGCGATCGCACGGCCGCTGCCGCTCGCGAGAGCGCGCGCACCGTGGATCTTACGCTTACCGCTGACGACGTGATCCCCACCGGCAACGACTGGATCGCGCTTCCTTCGATTCGTGCGTCCGACGGTGCGCTGCAAAATTTCAACGTCATCTCGATGCGTTATCGCGGCCTGCTCGAAGTGGCTGGCGTGGCCGACCGGCCGCTGCTGGCGCCCTTTATCGAGATTGCCGGCACGCGCCGGCCTCTGGCGCAGCTGCATTGGTCAGAGGCGGATTATTGGATCCCGACTGGAACGATGGAAGCAGACGGAGTGCGTGTGGGGCTGACCTATGTCGCCCCGCCGGACAGCCGCGCTGCAATCATGCGCTTCCAGGTCACCAATCTGCGTCGTGATAGCGTCCGCGTCGCGCCTGGCGTGGAATTGGATTGGGGCCGCACCAACCGAGTCACTTACTCGCCGGAACCGCTCAGCGGCAGCCGGACCATGTCGGTCACCCCGATCGACACTGACATGGAGGTGTTTAAATACAACACCGATGACACGCAGATGGCGTGGGGCTTTGCCTATGTCGGCTCCGAAGGCACGCTTCACACCGGGAGCGCCAATCCGGGCCTGACCGCCAGGCATGAGGTGGAACTGGCGCCCGGCCAGACGCTCGACGTGCATTTCGTGCTCGGCGCCGGTCTCGACGAATACAGCGCCGCCTATGCGATGCGCGTGCTCAACAAGAAAATCGACCGATATGGCTTGGACGGGCTGATCGCTCAGGCAGCGGATGACGCGCACCGTCGCAGCCGCACCACCGGCGATCCCACGCTCGACCGGATCATGAACCGGAACCTGCTGTTCACGACTTACTTCGCCTGGGGACGGGCGATCGATACCGAACAGTTCGTTGGCATGACCTCGCGCAGCAACCGTTACTATGTCTCGGCTGCTTATTGGGATCGGGATGCACTCCTGTGGAGCTTCCCCGCGCTTCTCGACAGCGACCGCGACCGGGCGCGCGAAGCGCTCGATTATGCTCTCGGCACCCAGGCGCGCAACGCGGGCATTCACAGCCGCTTTATCGACGGCGTCGTTTTGGAGGACGGCTTTGAGCTCGACGAGCTGGCGGCCCCGATCATCGCGCTCGCCGACTATCTGGGAAAGGTGCATGACGGCGCGATGCTCGAGCGGCATCGTGGGGTCGTCGCGACTTTGCTCGAGCGGTTGCGTCGTCAGCGCGATCCTGGGACCGGCCTCTATGCCACGTTCCAGGATCCGCAGGACGAATATGTCCGCAAACCTTTTTCGGTCTACGACAACGTCGTCGCGTGGCGAGCGCTTCGGGCGCTGTCGACGATCGCGGCTCGGGAGCAGAAGACCGGCGAAGCCGCGTCGCTGATGGCCGACGCGGCGAAGCTAAGCGCTGCAATCCGTCGCTACGGCATCCTGAACGGCGCGGACGGCGCGGGCGGACCGATTTTCGCCGCCACCGTGAATGAAACCAACGGGGATTTTCTTGATGTTCCTCCCGGCTCGCTGCTGAAATTGCCCGCCCTCGGCTTCGTCGGCGAGGATGATCCGGTCTTTCGCCGCACCTATGCCTGGCTTCACTCGCCGCATTATCCGTACAGCTATTCCGACCAGCCGTACGGCCTCCCCGGAAGCTATCGCCTGCCGTTCACCACGTCATGGGGAGTGGCGGACCACCTGCGGCTGAAGGCAGGCCGCGCCCAGGCGCTGAAGATCCTGACGCAAAGCCCGTGGGACGGCGGCATCATCACCGAAGGGGTCAAGGCGGACACCGGCGTTCCCGACCGCCAGGGTCTCGCGTTCGCGACGGCGGCGGGTTACGTCGCCCACACGATCTGTGAGCAATTCTGTATTGACCGAAAATAACGGGCGGATCGCGCCCGTATCAGGCGAAGTGCTCTGCTGAATTATCACTTCGCCAAGCCGTCTTGGCCTGCCCAGGCGGGCTTGTCAGTCCGCCGACCCAGCAAACTGGACAGCAAAGGCGGCCGCTGCGCCGTAGAGACCGGGTTCGGGATGCGCGATCATTTTGACCGGCAATTGCTCGAGCAGCGACCGGTATTCACCCTTCGCCGCCAAGCTTTCGGCAAAGCCGGAGGCCGGCAAATAGTCACGCAACCGCAGCCCGAGCCCGCCGGCGAGGACGAGCGCGTTCGCCCCATGCGCAAGCGCGACGTTGCCGGCGAAGGCGCCGAGGCAAAGGCAGAAGCGCTCGAGCGCCGCCGCCGCGAGTGGATCGCAGCCACCGAGCGCTGCCTGCCACAGGTCACGGTCGTCGGCATAGGGCGGCTCGCAGTCCGCGATCACCGCGTAAATGTCCCTGAGCGCGGGGCCGGAAATCACGCGCTCGGCCGAAACATGGCCGTATCGCGCGCGCAGCGCCGCCATGAGGCGATCGTCGAGATCGTCGTGGGGCGCGAAATCCATGTTCCCGCCTTCGCTGGCGATCACCTGGTATCGGCCGTCGCCGCGGATCACCAAGCCCACGCCGAGCCCCGTGCCGGGGCCGACGATGCTGATCACGCCGCTTTCGGGGAGTGCAATAGCGGGCCCGGCAATGTGCAGGAAATGCGATGCGCCAAGCGCGGCGACCGCGTGGCCGATGGCGGCAAAGTCATTGAGCATGACATGCCGCTCGACGCCGAGCTCCTCGGGGAGCGTCCGCGCGTCGATCGTCCACGGCATGTTGGTCAGCTGCGGCAGGTCATTTTCGACTGGATAAGCGAAGGCCAGCGCGGCGGCGCTCGGCAAGGTCCGGCCCAAGTGGCAGGCAAGAGCCTGCCACGCCTCAGGCAGGCCGGCGTGTTCACCGGTATTGAGCGTCAGCGCTTCGCTCAAATCGACGACGCGGCCGTCCTCGACTTGCGCGAGGGCGAAGCGGGCATGGGTCCCGCCGATGTCGGCCGCGACAACCTCCGTGACCATCTCAGACCGTGTGGGTGACTTTTTGCACATGCCGCGGCCGGTCAGGATCCTGTCCCCGATCGAAAGCGAGCGCATTGGCCATGCGGTAAAAGGCCTGGATCTGGAGGATCGGGGCGAGCGCCGCGTGCGGGGTGCGCGGCACCGGCAAGGCGCCCGGATCGCCGCCCCCGACGAGCATCACCGGTGCGCCCTGCGCAGCGAGGCGTCGGGCGGCTTCCTGGACGCTGGCGTCGGATTCGTCCTCCGAGCGGAACAGGAGCACCGGGAAGTCCGCGCCGGCCAGCTCGTTGGGCCCGTGCAGTACTTCGGCGCTGCTGAAGGCTTCGGCGTGAATCATGCAAGTTTCCTTGAGCTTATGCGCGGCTTCCTGCGCGATCGCCAAATGCAGCCCGCGCGCCACGGTGTAGAGAT
>DATDDW010000170.1:0-1720 GCA_036523615.1 Sphingomicrobium sp. | reverse complement strand
CCCAGCTCGATGCCGCGATCCTTTTCTCCGACATCCTGATCGTGCCCTTCGCGCTGGGCCAGAACCTGACCTTCGTCACGAGCGAGGGCCCACGTCTGACGCCGCCGCTGAGCAATGGTGCGATGGACCAGCTGACGCCTTATGCCGCGCGGCTCGACCCGATCTACGAGACCGTGCGTAAGGTCAAAGCGCAGCTTCCCGCGAGCAAGGCGCTGATCGGTTTTGCCGGCGCGCCGTGGACGGTCGCGACCTACATGGTTGCCGGCGAAGGCAGCCGTGACCAGACCGCGGCGCGGCGTCTCGCTTATGGCGATCCGGGAGCGTTCGGCGCGCTGATCGGTCGCATTGAGAAAGTGACGCTCGATTATGTCTCCGGGCAGATCGAGGCCGGCGCCGAAGCTGTGCAATTGTTCGACAGCTGGGCAGGCAGCCTGTCGCCGGCGCAGTTCGAGCAATGGGTGATCGCGCCGACGGCGCGGCTGGCTGCGGCGCTCAAGGAGCGGTACCCGAATGTGCCGGTGATCGGCTTTCCCAAGGGCGCCGGCGGCAAGCTGGCCGCCTATGCGCGGGAGACGGGCGTAAGCGCGGTCGGCCTCGATGAAACGGTCGATCCGCGCTGGGCTGTGGAAGAGCTGCCGGAAGACCTGCCGCTGCAAGGTAACCTCGACCCGCTGGCGCTTCTCGCCGGAGGGGACGAGCTCAAAAGCGCGGTCGCTCGAATCCTTGACGCCTTTGCCGGCCGTCCTCACATCTTCAATCTCGGGCACGGCATCCTCCAGGACACGCCGATCGCCCACGTCGAACAGCTGCTGGCGCTGGTAAAGGGGGGAAGTTGAGCGATCTGATCGGCTTCCTCGGCCCCGCTTATTTGTGGGTGAAGGCGGCGCACGTCACCTTCGTGATCTTCTGGATTGCGGGGCTGTTCCTGCTGCCGCGCTTCTATGTCTACCACCAGGAGACGGCGGTCGGCTCGCCCGAGGATCGCGCGTGGATCGACCGCGAGGCGCGAATCTGCTCGATCATTCTCAACCCGGCGATGATCGTCGTCTGGATCCTCGGGCTGATGCTCGCGGCAAGCCTCGGCATCTGGGGCGAGCATTGGTTCCAGGCCAAGCTCGCGTTGGTGATCGCGCTGAGCGGCTACCAGGGGTGGCTGTTCGCCTACGGCAAGAAGCTCGCCGCGGGGGAGCGGCCGCTGTCGGGCAAGGCCGTGCGGCTGGTCAACGAAATCCCCGGCGTCGCCGTCGCCATCATCGTCGTGCTGGTGATCGTCCGGCCTTTCTGACGATTCGGTCGCACCGCTGATTGACAGCAGCCGCGGCGAGACATACCTCGAATCGCGAGCGGGTCCGGCCCGTATTCCTACCATCGCCGGCGCTCGTTCCATCCTCACCGGCGGCGTCCTGCCGCCCTCCGGCTTCGATCAGACCATGATTGGCTCGAGCAGAATTTCCCAAGAAAAGAACGTCTTATGCATTTGAAAGAATTGAAAACCAAAAGCCCGGCCGAGCTGGTCGAAATGTCCGAGGAGATGGGGGTCGAAGGCGCATCGACGATGCGCAAGCAGGACCTCATGTTCTCGATCCTCAAGATCCAGGCCGAGAACGGCGTCGAGATCATGGGTTCGGGCACGATCGAGGTGCTGAACGACGGCTTCGGCTTCCTTCGTTCGCCTGAGGCCAATTACCTCGCCGGCCCCGACGACATTTATGTCGCGCCG
>DATDDW010000169.1:0-3078 GCA_036523615.1 Sphingomicrobium sp. | reverse complement strand
AGCAACGACGTTGGCGGCGGCAAAGAAAGGGGCGAGCTGGGCGCGCGACATCAGCTGGACGTCGCGCAGCGGCGAGCTTTCCTCCTCCGCTTCGCGAGACGCCAAACCAGCCGACTCCCCGCCGGGAAGTCGAGCTGAAATCAAGCGCTTATACCGATCTGGAGCTTCGTACATCCACTCGCCGTTCCACGTCCGGAAACGGGCTTATCCAAAGAGAGTTGAAGCGCGGTTAAGACCTGAGCCGCCCAAAGGCCGAAATTTGCAGGGGGTTTGGGCGGCTCGCAAAGACCGCTGAGCGCCTCTATATCGCCCCCGATGGCCACCGACAGCGCGACCCTCGACCGACGGGCGCCGGCGCCCCGGCGCGCGGCCGACCGGCCCAAGGTACAGTCGCCGGCAGACCCGATCGCCCGCGGCATGGGGCTCGACCAGCCCTTCTTCGACGACAAGAACCGCGCCTTCTGGATCCTCCAGTCGATCGGCTGGACCGGCTATTTCCTGCTTCGCTCGCTGTCGGGCTTCGCCAATTCGATGGGCTGGATGTGGCTGGTCCACACGCTGCTGCTGACCGCCACCGGCTATTCGCTGACGCTGCTCATGGCCACGCTGTTCCGGCGGCTGATCCGAATGACCCCGGTGTGGACGCTGGTGCTGTCCTTCGCCGCAGTGGTGGTCGCATCGGGCAGCTTCTCGGTGATCGAGACGTGGAGCGTCGCGACGTTCCTCAAGCCGCAGTTCAAGCCGGTGGGCGTGGAGTTCTTCGGCGCGATCCTGCTCGATTTCGCGCTGCTCGCCGCCTGGACCGCGCTCTATTACGGCATCAACTACTTCCTGCTGCTCGAAGAGCAGATCCGCCAGCGCGAGAAGCTCGAGAACCAGGCGTCGACCGCCCAGCTGGCGATGCTGCGCTACCAGCTCAACCCGCACTTCCTGTTCAATACGCTGAATTCGATCTCCACACTGGTGCTCTTGAAGCAGACCGAGCGGGCCAACGCCATGTTAGCGCGCCTATCCTCGTTCCTGCGCTACACGCTGGCCAACGAGCCGACGGCCAAGGTCACGCTGGCGCAGGAGGTTGAGACGCTGAAGCTCTATCTGGAGATCGAGAAGATGCGGTTCGAGGACCGCTTGCGCCCGCATTTCAAGATCGACACCGACACGATCGGGGCGCGGCTGCCCTCGCTGCTGCTTCAGCCGCTGATCGAGAATGCGATCAAATATGCGGTGACCCCGGCCGAAAACGGCGCCGACATCTGGATCAGCGCGGCGCGCGAAGGGCAAGCGATCCGGCTCGAAGTCGCCGACAATGGCGATGGGGACGGCGGCGAACTGGCCGGAAGTCCGTCGACGGGCGTCGGACTGGCGAACATTCGCGACCGGCTATCGCAGGCCTATGGCGCGGCGCATCGTTTCGAGACCAAACAGAACGACAGGGGCGGGTTCAGCGTTATCATCGAAATTCCCTTCGAAACCGGAGACAAGGCCTGATGAGCATCCGGACCGTTCTGGTCGACGACGAACCCTTGGCGACCCAGGGCCTGCAGCTGAGATTGCAGGCGCACGACGATGTCGAGGTGGTCGCCACCGCGGCCAACGGCCGCGAGGCGATACGCCAGATCAAGACCAACAAGCCCGACCTCGTCTTCCTCGACATCCAGATGCCGGGGTTCGACGGATTTTCGGTGATCCAGGGGCTGATGGACATCGAGCCGCCCCTGTTCGTCTTCGTCACCGCCTACGGCGACCATGCGCTGCGCGCGTTCGACGCGCAGGCGGTCGACTATCTGATGAAGCCGGTCGACGAGGACCGGCTGGCGGCGACTCTCGACCGGGTGCGCCAGCGCCTGGCCGAGAAGCGCAGCGCGGAAGAGGCCGGACGGCTCAAGGAAGCGCTGGCCGAGCATGCGCCCGAAGCGGCCGAGGAGCTGGCCGATGCGGCGCCCGAGGCCCCGGCCGCCAACCGCTACGAGAAGATGATCAACATCAAGGACCAGGGGCAGATCTTCCGCGTCGACGTCGACACGATCGAGCGGATCGATGCCGCCGGCGATTACATGTGCATCCAGACCGGCGACAACACCCTGATCCTGCGCGAGACGATGAAGGATCTGGAAAAGCGGCTCGACCCGCGGCGCTTCCAGCGTGTGCACCGCTCGACCATCGTCAACCTCGACCTCGTCAGGCAGGTGAAGCCGCACACCAACGGCGAATGTTTCCTGGTGCTCGATTCGGGCGCGCAGGTGAAAGTGTCGCGAAGCTATCGCGATGTCGTTGCCCGCTTTGTCCACTGAGCCGCGCAACAACGCCGAGGACGAAAGCGGCCTTAAGGGCCGGCGCATCCTGATCGTCGAGGATTCGCCGGTGGTGGCGCCGTTCACCGCCGACCTGCTCTCCGATCTCGGCTGCGAAGTCGTGGGGCCGGCGCCGAACATGGCGGCGGCGCGCGAGCTCCTCGAGAATGAGGAGTTCGAAGCGGCGCTAATGGACATCCACATCCGCGGCGAGCGGGTGTTCCCGCTGTGCGACATGCTCGAGGCGAAGAGCGTCCCGTTCGTCTTCACCAGCGGCTATGCCGACTGGCAGATCCCCGAAAAATGGGAGAAGCGGCCGCGGCTGCAGAAGCCCTACACGATCGAGCAGGTCCGCAAGGTGCTGAGCGCGGTGCTGGGCCCCTAGACGTCACATCATATTGTTCGTCGTGGTGCCCATGGTCTGATCACCCCCAGTGACCGACCCGCCCGTCGCCATCTGTTGCTGGATGGCCTGGGTGAGCTGCGGCGTGGTGGTGGTCGCGGTGCAGCCGCCGTGACCGTTCGCGATCGCAGCGGCGAGGGCGTCGACGGACACGCCGCACACGTTAGCGGCGACGTTGATCGGCACCTGCGCGTTCACCGGGATGTTGTTGCGGTTCACCTTCAGCTGCACCGACAGGTCGTTCAGCACATTCTGCAGGTTGACGTTGACCAAGGTCGGGATGCTCGTTCCGCTGCCGCCGCCGGTGCCGCTGGGCGTGGTCGCCGGTGTTCCCGACACCGTCGTGGGCGCAGGCGCCTGCTGGGTCTTGCACGCTGCCATGCC
>DATDDW010000168.1:0-2034 GCA_036523615.1 Sphingomicrobium sp. | reverse complement strand
GGGTGGAAAGCAGACATAAGCCGCATCGAGATTCAACGTTCAACGCAGACCGCGCAATCTTCTTCCCGGTCGGCGACGAAGGGCAGACGATGGTGATGCCGCTTGCGACGAGCCCTTCCATGATCAGGCGGGAAAGTTCATCTTTTGAACGAGAGCAACGAACCGCGGGTCGGAGCGGATCGGATCCAGAAAAGGATCGGTGGGCAGGAGAATCAACCCCGGATCTTTGATGGCCCAGGCTCGCTCGAGGTCCGCGATTGCCTGGTCCTTCTCGCCCCGCTGAGCGTCGATTTCGGCATACTGATATTGCGCAGCCTCGCCAAAAAGCTGCTTTAGCTGATCGGTCGCGGCTGATGCGGCGGCGGCGTCGTGCATGCGGATCGCTAGGATTGCACTCCCCGAAAGTCGGCCTGCGCTGCCCGCTTCGGCCTGCGCCAGGCATCGCTTCGCATCGTAGAGCCTGTTTGCTGCGAGATAGAGGATGCCCAGCGTGAGCGGCCAATTAAAGAGCTGCGGCGAGTCGCGTTTGATCCGTTCGGATTCGGCGATGGCCTCGGAGAAACGTCGCGCGCCGAACAATATATAGATGCGCGTCACGTATGATTCCGGGTTGAGCGGATCCGCAGCGATGGCTCTGTCGGCGATCGGCAATGCGGCGGACGTGTTTCCGACGTAGCCCAGGAAATTGCTGTAGTCGCGAAGCACGTTTGGGTCGCCGGGTGCCAGGCCAGCCGCCCGGTTATAGTCGGCGAGTGCCGGCCCAAGCTGCAGCGCGCTCACAAAGACGGCCGCACGTGCGCGATATCCGCCTTCCAACTTTGGAGCGAGCCGGATGGCGGTATTGGCGAGCCGAAGCGCCTCGGCGCGTCCCGTGTCGAAATGGCCATAGTAACGGTCGTACAATTGCCGCACGACCAGCGACTGCCGGGCATAAGCGTCGGCGTAGTTCGGATCGAGCCTGATCGCGCGATCGAGAAGACCGCGCGCCTGCTCGAGAGAGGCCTTGTCGTCGCCTTTGACGACCTCTTGCATTTGCAAAACAAGACTTTGCGCTTCGGCGTTCGCCGTTCCCCCGACTTCAATAGCATTGCGCGCTGCGGTCCCCAGCGTGGCGCTGAGGGCGCTCGCGACATTCTCGGCGATGTCGGTCTGAATCTTGATCGCGTCGCCGGGCGCGCGATCGTAGTCCTGCGACCAGCGATCGAGGCCGGTGTGGCCGTCGACAAGCTCGGCGCTGATTCGAATAGTCGAGGGCGACTGTCGCACGCTGCCGGTGAGAATGTTGGCCACGCCGAGCTTCTTCGCCGCCGTTTCCGTATCATCGTTGCGCACCGCCTCGGAGGACATACGGCCGACGACCTTCAAGCCGGCGATCCGCGCCAGCGCGCTTCGAATTTCCTCAGCTACACCGTCGGAAAAATAAGTTTGGCGCGGGTCGCCACTGAGGTTGGCAAAGGGAAGGACCGCAATGCCCCCCGCCGAGGCGGACGAGGGCTTAAGCAAAGCCCAGCCTCCGACACCCGCGATCGCGACTGCTGCCACGGCGCCGCCCGCGATCGCTGTTCGCCGGTCCACGTGCGGCTGGCGCAACGGAGCGGCAGTGGTTTTGCGTCGTCCACCGACGTTGCGCCGGACGGCCGCAAGCACCGCCTGGTATTTCGGGTCAGAGCGATTGCCGTGCCAACCGGTCAGCGGCAGCGCCTGGGTCTCGCCGAAGCCGAGCGGCAAGTGCACCTTGTCGATCAGCACCGGGACATAGACGTGCCGCTGCTGCGCCCTTGTCGCTTCGTCCTGGACGAACTCGCCTTCGGGCCCCACCGAGCGGTTGCTCCAGATGACGATCACGCACTTAGCCGCGTTGAGCTCGGCCTCGATGGCTTGCCGCCATGCTGCGCCGCCGCCGATCTGCTCGTCCCACCAAACCGACAAACCCTCGGTCTGCAACGCCTCGACCAGCGGCCTGATGCGCCGTCGGTCCTCGGCCTTGTACGAGACGAATACGTCCGCCATCGCTGCGCCCCTTGGGACAAACCC
>DATDDW010000167.1:0-2385 GCA_036523615.1 Sphingomicrobium sp. | reverse complement strand
GCTGCTCGACGAAGCGACGGCGGACCTCCCCGAAAGCGGCACCTTGCCCGGTGAGACCGCGTTCAAGCTCTACGACACCTACGGCTTCCCGCTCGACCTCACCGAGCAGGCGCTGCTCGAGAAGGGCCTCAAGGTCGACACCGCCGGCTTCGACGCGGCAATGGCCGAGCAGAAGGCCAAGGCGCGCGCCGCGTGTAAAGGCTCGGGCGCCAAGGCCAACGACGACATCTGGTTTGACCTTGTCGAGCAATATGGCGCGACCGAGTTCACCGGCTACTCCGGCGACGAGGGCGAGGGCTTGGTGCTGGCCATCGTCCGCGACGGCGCTCGCGTTGAGGCCGCCGAAGTGGGTCAGACCGTCGAGATCCTGCTCAACCAGACGCCTTTCTACGGGGAAAGTGGTGGGCAGATTGGCGACACCGGGAAATTGGCCACGCTCAAGGGCTTCGAAGGCGAAGTTGAGGACACATCAAAGCCCCTGGGCAAGCTCCACGTGCTCAGGACCAAGGTCGTCAGAGGCGAGCTCAGCGTCGGCGAGACGGTGCACCAGGTCGTCGACAGCGAGCGCCGCAATCGTGTGCGCGCCAACCACAGCGCGACGCACCTTTTGCACGCGGCGCTGCGGCGGCACCTCGGCACGCACGTGACGCAGAAGGGGAGCCTGGTTGCTCCGGACTATTTCCGCTTCGATTTCTCGCACCCCAAGGCGCTGACGCGCGAGGAGATCGAGACGGTCGAGGCCGAGGTGAATGCGCAGATTCGCTCGAACGAGCCGGTGACGACGCGGCTGATGACGCCCGACGAAGCGATTTCCGCCGGCGCGATGGCGCTGTTCGGCGAAAAATATGGCGACGAGGTGCGCGTGCTTTCGATGGGGCGGCTCACGGACGCGGACTATTCGGTCGAGCTGTGCGGCGGGACGCACGTTCGGGCGCTCGGCGACATCCAGCTGCTCAAGATTATCTCCGAAAGCGCGGTGTCGGCCGGGGTCCGCCGCATCGAGGCCCTAACTGGTGAAGCGGCCCGACAATGGCTCGGCGAGCGCGATGCCAAGCTGCGTGAAGCTGCCGCTACGCTGAAATCCTCTCCCGACGAGGTCCCGGCGCGGATCGCCGCGCTTGTCGAGGAGCGCAAGCGGCTCGAGCGCGAGCTCGCCGACGCCAGGAAGCAACTCGCCATGGGTGGCGGATCGGCGCAGACCGAAGGTCCCGCGCCCGAGGAGGTGAACGGGCACAAGTTCTTGGGGCAAGTCGTCGAAGGCTTTGATCCCAAAGGCTTGCGTGCCGCTGTTGACGACATGAAGAAGCGGCTCGGTTCGGGCATTGGCGCGCTGGTGGCCGTCAATGAGGGCCGCGCCAGCGTTGCGGTCGGAGTCACCGACGACCTCGCCGGACAGGTGAGCGCGGTCGAGCTGGTGAAGGCCGCAGTCGCGACGCTGGGCGGGCAGGGCGGCGGCGGGCGCGCCGACATGGCCCAGGGCGGCGGCCCCGACGGCTCCAAGGCGAAGGAAGCGCTCGACGCCGTCAGGGACGCGCTCGAAAAGGTCGCGGCCTAAGGAGCTCCAACATCGCGCAAGCGCCGGCGCCCGAGGCGGCGCGGCGGCTCTTCGAGCTCTGCTTCGGCCTTGATCTGCGCCCGCAGCTCATCGCGCTTCTCGTGGATCGACGCGATCACCGGGCCCATCGCGATCCCGAGGTCTACCAAAGCCGCTTCGGAGAGCTGAAGCGACGCTTCGAGCGTCTCCGGCACCGCGTCGGTAACCCCGGCCTTGTACAGCTCGGCGGCGTGCGCGGTGTCGCGGGCGCGGGCGATGATCGGGAGCGCGGGGAAGAGACGACGCAGCTGCCGCGTAAGGCGTTTGACCAGCACCGGGTTGTCCATCGTCAGGATGAACGCCGCCGGTTCGCGTGCGCCGAGGCGGTCGAGCAGCTCGGGCTGGCGGCGGAGGTCGCGCGGCGCGTGGTCGAGCGCGGGGCGCTCGCTCAGTAGCCCGAGCCCGGTCCGCCGCCTCCGCCGCCGTTGTTGTCCGGTCCGCACGCCGCGAGGACCAGCGGCAGGACGAACAGTGCCAGGACCGCCAATTGGACCAGCAGCGCGCGGATGGTCAGCCAGTCGGTTCGTCTCGTCGTCATCGCTCGCACCTCCCGACGACGAGTACGCCGCGCAGGCTCGCCCCGGATCTAGCGCCGAACCAGGAGGTCGCGTCGCGACCCGAACCGGTCGAGGATCCGGTAGAAGTTCCGCTTGCTCAGCCGGTCGCGCTCGACATCGGGCAGGCTTGTGAAGCCGCGGTGGTCGTGGCGGATGGCGGGCAGGTCGATCGAGACGGCCCGTCGCGGCGGCCGATCCGGTCCCGAGTCACGCAGGACCAGGCTCCACCAGATG
>DATDDW010000166.1:0-8353 GCA_036523615.1 Sphingomicrobium sp. | reverse complement strand
GGCACCTCACCTGTCGATTCGCCGCCGTAAGGTGACCGCTTGTCGACCGGACTATTGCAGGCGGCGCGGCGGTCGCTACGGGCGCCGCCGGGTCGTTTCGCACCCGTTCACTCGCGCCGCGTCCGCGGCAACAAAGGGGTTCATTGATGAGGAATTTGCACCAGCGCTTCGCGCTGCTGACAGGCGTATCCGTGTCCGCGCTCGGTCTTGCGGCTCCGGCTGCTGCGGCGACGGCGCCAGGGATTGAACATGCCGTGACGGCGCCAAGCGTCGACGACACTCTGACGATCTGCCTTGCCGGCGACAGCTGCAGCACGGGTGTGACCAGCAGCGGCTCGGGATCAGTTGCAGCGACGGTCAACAGCGTCGCTTCGGGCGAGATCCGCCAGGTCGCAACCGCGACGGGCGCGGCTCCGGCGCATGGCGACGTCACGCTCCACATGACCAACGCAGGCGATGCGACGATCGCCGCCGTTGCCACGGCGAGCGCCGCAGGCGGCGTGGCGAGCGCGCTCGCGCTCGTGCAGCCGGCGATCGCCCAGACCGGTGTCGGGGCGGGCGATGTTGCGCTGAGTCTGACCAACGCCGGGGGGCTGCTCATCGACGCGGCCGCGGCCGCGTCGGGTACCAATCCCCTCGCGGCTGCCACGGTGTTCACCGCGATCCATCAATTCGCCAACTCGACCGACAGCGGCGATGCCTTAGCCGTCGTCGTCAACAACGGCACGCTGGCGATCGCCGCCACCGCCGTTGCGCACGGCGTGACCGGCGCGACTGCCGCTGCCGACATCTACCATGGCATCGGCAATTTCGTCGCTGCCAATGGCAGCGGCACCGCGGTCGCGTCAGTGGTCAATGGCGGCGACGTGACGGTGCGGGCCAATGCTTCGGCCACGGTGCACGGCACCACCGGCACGGCCTTCGCCGTGGCCTTCGTCGGCAATGCCATCCAGCAGACGGGCTATGCCGCAGTCAGCGACGTGACTGGCATGATCGACAACAGCGGAACCATCGCGATCGATGCCACGGCCTTTGCTTCGGCGGTGGCGACGGCGCCCGTCGCTGCGACGACGCCGGTCCATGCGACGGCGCAGGCGTTCAACAGTTATGCAATCAATCAGACGGCCTCGGCCGCGGCGGGTGACGTATCGCTCGAGTTCACCAACAGCGGCACCATTGCCGTCGGCGTCGATGCTCATGCCGTCGGCGGCATGAGCGCCAGTGCAACCGGTGCGGGAACCGCCATCGCGAGCGCCTACTTGCACGACCCGCTGTACCAGAAGGCCTACGCGCCGGGCGGTGACATAAGCATTGATGCGTCGAACGGCGGCGAGTTCGACATCGCCGCGCTGGCAACCGCGACGGGCGCCATCGGCATCGCTCAGGTGCAGATGGAATATGGCATGTCGCAATATGCCTCCGCAGCCGGCGGCAACGCGCACGTCGGGTTCCAGAACTCCGGCACAATCGAGCAAGTCGTCGCTGCCAAGGCGCAGGGAACCAGCGGCTTCGGCTTCGCGCTTGCGGCGGCGACGTCCGCGCTGTTCCAGTTGGCCAGCGCGTCCGGCGACGCCGATGTGGCGTTCGGCAACGGAGGATCGTTCACCGCCGTTGCTTCGGCCAACGCTCATGGCGCCACGGGGGCCGGCGCGGGTGCGTTCCTGGACTTTGGCGTCAACCAGTACGCGCTGGCGAGCGGCAATGCCTCGGCGATCCTGGACAACTCGGGATCGATCGTTCTCGGCGCAACTGCGGCCGCGGCTGCCGATACCGGCCGCGCAACGGGAATTGCGTTCGTCTCCCACGGCATCAGCCAGCATGCCTATGCCGGCTCGTCGGCCAAGGTGAGCCTCACCAACTCGGGGGACATCGCCATCGTAGCCAACGGCAGCGCGGTCGCCGGATCGCGCGCCTTCGGTGAGGGCGCGGTATTCCAGGGAATCTTCCAATCCGCGTCCGCGAGCGGCGCGGCAACCGCCTCGTTCGTCAACAGCGGCACCCTCGAGATTGCCGCGAATGCGCATGGCGAGGGCGGCAACGTGGGCCGCGCCATCGCGGTGGTCGCTCCGGCGATTGTCCAGCTGGCGTGGGGCACGGCCCCGCTGGTCAGCATCGACAACAGCGGCACGATCGATGTCTCGGCCATCGCCAAGGCAAGCGGCGGCATCGGCGCCCCGGCAATCGCGGAGGCGACCGGTGCCGTGCAAGTGGCGCTGTCCGGCACGGCGGAATTCGCCAACATCGGCACGTTCGGCGTGCTCGCCTCGGCGAATGCGACCGACACAGGCTCCAGCGCCTTTGTCGGAGTCCAGGCGCTCGGCGTGCTGCAGGTGGGGCACAACAGCCTCAACAGGTTCGACAACAACGGCACCTTCACCGTGAAGGCGGTAGGCGTCGCCGGCGGCAAGCGCGGCTACGAGGACGGATCGGCGACGGGCTATTACGTCCGCGGCGATGGCGCCGAACTCGACGTTTCGAACAGCGGAACAATCGACGTGGAGGCGCTCGGCTCTGCGCCGACCGGCAGCCGCATGGAGGCAATCGGCATCCGCGCGGACGCGATCGGCGCAAGCGCTGCGACGGCTACGCAGCCGGCGCTGATCAGCGGATCGATCTTAAACGCGGGCACGCTGCGCGTGCTTGCCAGCGCGAACGGCGCCGGGCCGGCGGTTTCGCAGACCTTCAGCGGCGCAACTGTGACGTTCGACCAGAGCAGCGCGCAGGCAATCGGCATCTCGATGTACGTCGGGGCAACTACCGCGACGATCACCAACAGCGGCACGATCGACGTCGAAGCCAAGACCGACAAAGGCGGGCCAGCCTCGGCCTACGGCATCTGGGTGCAGAACAACGAGACGGGCGTTCCGCCGACCGCGAACGACGTGCTCACCATCAATAATTCGGGCGACATCATCGTCCGTTATTCGACCGATGGCGGCACGACCTTCCACCGCGGCACGGCGATCGACGTCACCCAGGCGGCCAACAACAGCGTGATCAACCTGCTCGGCGGCAACATCACCGGCGACATCAACGTGCAGGACGGCGACGCAATCAACGTCACCACCGGCGAGACCGTGTTCAACGGCGTGATCAACGGCGTGATCAACGCGGGTTGCTTCGACGGCGCGGCGATCGCCGCCGGCGGCGACAATCCGGCGCTGAGCTCGTGCGGTGTGGGCACGCTGACGGTGAACGGCGGCGGCAACCTGCATCTCACCAACGATGCTGTCGACGGGCCGAGCTATGTCTTCGTCAACACGCTGACGATGGGCGCTGACGGGACCCTGACCTACGACCTTCCGGCGGCGACCGGCGGGACGGCGGCTCCGGGGACCTACCCGCAGATCTTCGCTGACACGGCGAACCTCGACGGGACGCTGGTGGCGAACATCGCGAGCCCGAACGGCCTCTATGACACGACCTTCTATGACAATGTCATCGATGCCAACACGCGCAACGGAACGTTCGACGCCTGCGTGATCAACGGCATCCCATCGGGATCGCTGCTGCTCCAGTCGACTTGCGTCTACGACAACCAGGCCAACGTCGACCTGCAGGTCACCCGCGCTGCGTTCGAATCGGTTGCCGGGCTCAACGGCAACGCCTTCGGCGTCGGCACGGGCCTCGACAGCTACTTCAACGTCAATGCGACGGGCGGCCAGGCGCGGCTCTTCGGCGATCTGCTCCTGATCACCGACGCCGGCAACTATAACACCGCGCTGAACATGCTGTCGGGTTCGGTCTACGCGAACTACCTGAACTCGTTCCCGAGCCTGGGTGTTCACGAGAACGACCTCACCGACCATGCGACGAACTGCGAGGTCCCGGCGCTTGCCGGATCGGTGCTCGAGTGCCGCGCATCCTCGCCGATCCACGTCTGGGGCCAGCTCGACTACCAGACGCGCAAGGCGAAAGGCGACGTGGAGGCCGGCACGACCCGGTCGAAGCGGTTCACCGGCCTCATCGGTGTCGACGGGAGCGTCGGCAATGCGGCGATCGTGGGCATCGACGCCGGCTATCTGTCGAACCACCTGCGCGACAGCCAGTTCGGCGACACCGCAAGGGGCGAGGGTTGGACGATCGGCGGCTATGCCGTTTACGATCCGGGCGCGTTCTTCGTGAAGGGCGTGACCACCTACAGCTCGCTCAACGGCCATTCGCAGCGTCACATCGACTTTGCGGGCCTCGGCACGGGCACCGGCTTCACCGCCGATCCGACCGGCAGCCCCGACGTCAGGATGTGGACCTTCGGCCTGCATGGCGGCGCGCGCTTCAACATGGGCGCCAACTCGGTCGTCACCCCGTACCTCAACTACGACTATGTGAACGCCAAGCTGAAGGGCTTCACCGAGGTCAACGGCGATGCGGGGCTGACGGTCACCGGCGGCAAGTCGAACCACAGCTTCCTCACCGCGGGCGCCAAGTGGGCGGCGGCGATGGGCGGCGTCGTTCCCGAGGTGAACCTCGGCTACCGCTACCGCTTCGGCAACCAGCGCAGCCAGTTCCACGCCTTCTTCGAGAGCGGGGACGCAGCCAACGACTTCTTCATCGAGTCGGCGGCGCAGAAGCGGGGCACGCTGCTCGCCGGCGTTAGCGTCGGCGGGAAGGTCGGCCCGGTCGACCTCAGGATCGGCTACGAGGGCGAGTTCAACGGCGACGTCACCAGCCACAGCGGCAACTTCAAGCTGGTGGTGCCGCTCGGCGGTCATGCAGCTCCGCCTCCGCCTCCGCCGCCTCCGCCGGCTCCGGTGGTCGAGCAGCCGGCTCCGCCCCCGCCGCCCCCGCCGCCGCCGCCTCCGGCGCCGGTCCAGCGCGGCGAACGCGGGAAGTAAGCCCCAAGCGCACGGGGAGGTGGGCTGGACGCTCCGCCCACCTCTTCCAAATCGAGATTGGCCGGTCCGCCCCCTGTTGACCGGTCATGCGTTCAGGAAGGCCGGCCTGCCTCCTGATCCGAGGGCCTGCCCCGCTTGCCGGGGCGGGCCCTCAATCTATTGCGAGGGGCGGGCACGCGTGGCCGAGCGCAGCTCCAGCGGGCTGGTTAACTTTCGGCAGGAGCGGCGGCGCTGAATCGCCGTGAATCTGCGCCGAGTTGAAGAAGTTTCCCTATTCCCTAGTGCTTGACTAGGGATTATCCCTCCTTGCGACTCAAGAGGGGAAACCGGTCAATGCCATCGCTTCGAATTCTCACCGTTTCGCTTTCCGCCCTGCTTGCCGCGGCAGCCGTCCCGGCCGCGCCGGCCGCAGCCGCGCCGACCCAGCTGCTCAACGTCTCCTACGACCCGACGCGCGAGCTTTACCAGGACGTCAACGCCGCCTTCGCCAAGCGCTGGCAGGCGGCGAGCAAGCAGCCGATCGTCATCAAGCAAAGCCACGGCGGATCGGGCAAGCAGGCCCGCGCGGTGATCGACGGGCTTCCCGCCGACGTCGTCACGCTAGCGCTCGGCTATGACGTCGACGAGATCGCCAAGCGCGGCCTCATTGCGTCGAACTGGCAGGCGCGCCTGCCCAACAACTCGACGCCTTATTATTCGACCATCGTGCTGCTCGTCAGGCACGGCAACCCCAAGCAGATCCACGACTGGGACGACCTCATCCGCCCCGGTGTCGCGGTGATCACGCCCAACCCCAAGACCAGCGGCGGCGCGCGGTGGAATTACCTCGCCGCCTGGGGCTACGCGCAGAAGAAATACGGCACGCCGGAGAAGGCGAAGCTGTTCATGGCCAAGCTGTTCAGGAACGTGCCGGTGCTCGACAGCGGCGCGCGCGGCGCGACGACGACCTTCGTCGAACGCGGCCAGGGCGACGTGCTGATCGCCTGGGAGAATGAGGCGCTGCTCGCGGTCAACAAGCTCGGCCGCGGCAAGTTCGACATCGTCGTGCCGTCGGTCTCCGTCCTCGCCGAACCGCCGGTCGCGGTGGTCGACAAGGTCGTCGAGAAGCACCGCACGCGCGCCGCCGCCGAAGCCTATCTGAAGTTCCTCTACACGCCCGAGGCGCAGGAGATCATCGCGCGCAACTACTTCCGACCGCGCAACCCGCAGGTCGCGGCGAAGTACAAGGGTCAGTTCCCGAACCTCAGGCTGTTCACCATCGACCGAAACTTCGGCGGCTGGGCCAAGGCGCAGGCGCTGCACTTCAACGACGGCGGCCTGTTCGACCAGGAATACGAAGCCGCCAAGCGCTGACCGCCAGGTAAAAAGGGGAAACAAGAAGATGCGTGTCCTGCTTCTCGCGGGAGGGTCCCTCCTCGCGCTCGCTTCGCTGGCAATGGCGCAGCAAACGACGCCGCCCGACACGACGGATCCGTCGCAGCTCGACACGCTCGAGCCGGCCGACGACCAGCAGACGGCGGAGGCGCCAAAGCCCACCGGCGACCCGGTGCTCGACCGGCTGAATGCACTCGAGGCGCGGGTAAAGCAGCTCGAGGCGCGCAATGCGCAGCTCGAGCAGCAGGCGGAGCTCAACGAAGGGCGGATCGAAACGGTCGAGACCCGCGCCGCCAAGGCGGCCCAGTTCACCTGGGCGCCGACGATCTCCGAGCCGAGCGGCGCCTTCACCTTCAAGCCGCGCGGCGTCATCGAAGCCGACGCCGGAGTCTTCGCCGAGCGCCAGGGCGGCTACAAGTACAGCGACGGGACGCAGCTGCGCCGCGCCCGGCTCGGCTTCGAAGGAACCGCGCTCAAATGGTGGAACTACCGCGCCGAAGTCGACTTCGCCGGCAATGCCGTGAACATCACGGACATGTACCTGCAGTACACCAAGATCCCGAAGACCGTGCTGACGGCCGGCCAGTTCAAGGCGCCGTTCGGCCTCGAGTCCAACAACAGCGACAATTACAACACCTTCCTCGAGCGCGGCATGTTCACCAACGCGTTCGGCAATGCCGGCGCCGAGCGGCGCATCGGTGTCGCGGCGGCTTATGCGCCCAAGGAGAATATCAACCTCGCCGCGGGCCTGTTCGGCGACAATGAAAGCATCAGCCGCGGCAGCGGCGCTGCGCCGGGCGAAAGCTGGGGCGTCAACGGCCGCGCGACGTGGGAGCCGCTGTTCGATACCGGGCGCATCATCCACGTCGGGATCTCGAGCTACTACCGCCGGCACTTGAAGTCCGGCGACACGCCGAACGCGGTGCGCCTCAATGACCGGCCAAACGTGCGCATCGACGGCGGCAACATCGCCGACAGCGGGATCATCGTGAACACGCGCGCGCTCAAGTACGGCGGAGTCGAGGCGGCGGGCGTGTTTGGGCCACTCACCGTCGCAGGCGAGGCGGGGCGGCTATGGCTCGATCGTTTCGCCGGCGATAACCCGCACTTCACCGGCTACTACGGATACGCCGCCTATATGCTCACCGGGGAGACGCGCTCGTTCAAGGGCGGCAATTTCGATCGGATCAAGCCGTTCAAGGATGTCGGCAACGGCGGGCTCGGCGCGTTCGAAGCCGCGCTTCGCTACGATCATCTCGACCTTGGCCGAACGCCCGTTGCGGCGCGCGCCGGCAACGAGGCGTCGAGCCTCACCGCGGGCCTCAACTGGTACTTCAATCCCTACGCCAAGCTGATGTTCAACTGGGTCCGCTTCTGGGGCGACAACACGCCGCTCGATCCGGTGGGCTCGAAGACCAAGGGCGACGCGTTCGCGACGCGCCTGCACCTGGACTTCTGACGAGTTCGTGATGCCCAGCACATTCCCCGGCCGCTCCTCCACACTCCCTAGGCACGGCTCGACGCTGGGCATCACGAAACCTGCATTGGATCCACTGGCGATGATCGACGCGAGCAAACGCCACCTCGAGGATGCCGGCGAAAGCTATTTCGAGCATCTGGGCGTCGCGTCCGGCTTCGCCTGGCGGCTGGTCAAGGCGGGGCTCGCCTGCGGGCTCCATGCGCTGGTGCCGGGCCTCTGCACGCACAGCGCGAGCAGCTCGGTCGCGGAGCTCAACGCCATCCTCGCCGCGCGCGCGGCGCGAAGCGAAAGGACGAGCGCCGATGGCCTCAGCGGCACTCTTTAGCCCCGGACCGAAGTGGCGGTCGAACGGGCGATCGTCGTCGCTTCCGGGCTTCGGCCTGACGCTCGGGATGACGATCCTGTGGCTGTCGCTGATCGTGCTCATTCCGATTTCGGCGGTGTTCGTGAAGAGCGGCAGCGCAGGCTGGCACGTGTTCTGGGCGGCGGCCGCGTCGCCGCGTGCGCTCGCCGCCTATCGAGTCTCATTCGGCACCGCCGCGCTCGCCGCCGGCGTCAATTGCATCTTCGGCCTGCTCGTCGCCTGGGTGCTGGTGCGCTACCGCTTCGTCGGCCGGCGCTTGTTGGGAGCGCTGATCGATCTGCCGTTCGCGCTGCCGACCGC
>DATDDW010000165.1:0-2831 GCA_036523615.1 Sphingomicrobium sp. | reverse complement strand
GGCTCGGTGATCACCAGCGACGTCGAGCCCGACAGCCTCGCGGTCGAGCGCAGCGAGCAGAAGGGGATCGCCGGCTGGGCCAAGCGCTTCCGCGAACGGATGACGCGGAAAGCGGCGGAATAACATGTGCGGGATTGTCGGGATCGTCGGCAACAGCGACGTCGCGCAGCGGCTGTTCGACGGCCTCAAGCGGCTCGAATATCGCGGCTATGATTCGGCCGGGATCTGCACCATCAATCACGGCGAGCTCGAGCGCCGCCGGGCCGAGGGCAAGCTCGACAACCTCGCCCGCGAGCTCGCCGCCGATCCCCTGCACGGAACGACGGGCATCGCGCACACGCGCTGGGCGACGCACGGAGCGCCCACCGTCGGCAATGCCCACCCGCACATCGTCGGGCCGGTGGCCTTGGTCCACAACGGCATCATCGAAAACTTCAAGAGCCTGCGCGACGAGCTGATCGCCGACGGCCGCAAGTTCGAGAGCGAGACCGATACCGAGGTGGTCGGGCACCTGGTCGCGCGCGAGATGGAGCACGGCGCTAGCCCGCAGGACGCCGTAGCTGCGGTGCTGCCGCGGCTGACTGGCGCCTTCGCCATCGCTTTCCTGTTCCGCGATTCTCCCGACCTGATCATCGGTGCCCGGCAGGGCGCGCCGCTGACCGTCGGCTACGGCGAGGGCGAGAATTACCTCGGCTCCGACGCGCTTGCAGTCGCGCCCTGGACCCAGCGCATCGCCTATCTCGACGAGGGCGACTGGGCCGTCGTCCACCGCGACCGCATCGAGATTTTCGACCGCGATAACCGGCCGGCGGAGCGGCCGATCGTCGAATCGGGCGCATCGTCCGCGCCGGTCGAGAAGGGCAATTACGCGCACTACATGCAGAAGGAGATTTTCGAGCAGCCGATCGTGGTTGCCCAGACTCTCCAGACCTATGTCCGCCCCTTCGAAGGCGAGGTCGCGCTGCCGGTCGCCGACGCCGACCTCGCCGCCATCGAGCGAGTCTCGATCGTCGGCTGCGGCACTGCATCGTACGTGGGCATGATCGGCAAATATTGGCTCGAGCGGTTCGCCGGAGTGCCGGTCGAAATGGAGGTGGCGAGCGAGTTCCGCTACCGCGACCCGATTCTCCTGCCCAACACGCTCGGCATCGTCATCTCGCAATCGGGCGAGACGGCCGACACGCTTGCTGCGCTGCGCCACATGAAGGCAAGCGGGCTAAGGACGGCCGGCATCATCAACGTTCCGACGAGCTCGATGGCGCGCGAGGTCGACCTGCTGCTGCCGACCCACGCCGGACCCGAGATCGGAGTCGCTTCGACCAAGGCCTTCACCTGCCAGCTCGCGGTGATGGCGGCGCTCGCCGCCAATCTCGCGCGCGCCAAGGGGCGTCTGGGTCGCGAGGAAGAGCAAGAGATCGTCGCGCATCTCCAAGAAGCGCCGGCCGCGCTCAATGCCGCGCTCAACCATGACGACGAAATTGCCGGAATGGCCCACGTGATCGCCCCCGCGCGCGACGTGCTCTACCTCGGCCGCGGTCCCGATTACCCGATGGCGCTCGAGGGTGCGCTGAAGCTCAAGGAAATCAGCTACATCCACGCCGAGGGCTATGCCGCCGGCGAGATGAAGCACGGCCCGATCGCGCTCATCGACGACGACGTCCCGGTGGTCGTGCTCGCCCCGTCAGGCCCGCTGTTCGACAAGACCGTGAGCAACATGCAGGAGGTGCGTGCGCGCGGCGGCAAGATCGTCCTCATCAGCGACGCCCACGGCATCGCCGAAGCCGGGGAGGGCTGCATGGCGACGATCGAAATGCCCGACGTCCACCCGCTGATCGCGCCGCTCGTCTATGCGGTGCCGGTGCAACTGCTGGCTTACCATGTCGCGGTCCTCAAAGGCACCGACGTCGATCAGCCGCGCAACCTCGCGAAGAGCGTGACCGTCGAGTAATTTTCGGTTCTCCAGCCGAAAATTGTGGAAATCTCAACGACTTGATGTATCCTGCGCGCGGGGTGGGAGTCGCAGTGTGGGTGTTACACAGCCGCTGAGGGTCGCCGACCGGGCGTGCGACCCGGATCACGTCGCCGAATATTTGCGCGACGGCTACGCCATTGTGCCGGGGCTCTTCAACAAGGACGAAGTCGCGGAGATCGCCGCCGCGTGCGACCAGCTCTACGCCGAGGGCGTCGCGCACGGACGCAGCTTCCGTCACGGCAATTTGTTCTACAACATCGCGGCCAGCACTGAAGGCGAGCCGCTGGTGCGCATGGTGCAATGGCCATCCTATCACCAGGGCGTGCTCAACCGGCTGCGGCTCGACACGCGCATCCTGCGAATTCTCGAGCCGCTCATCGGCGGCGACCTCAAGCAAATCATCAACCAGGTGCACTGGAAGGCGCCGGGATCGCTCGGCGACTTCGCCTGGCATCAGGATAGCCGCTCTCGGCGCCCCGCGTCGGCCTATCGCAATCTCGCCAATTCCTATGTGCAGACCGGCCTCGCCATTGACCCGCATGGCCCGCAATCGGGCGGCATGCGCTTCATCCCGGGCAGCCACTTGCTCGGCGACCTCGGCATGGACTGTTCGAAGAAGGCGTTGGGCGCGCCGATGACCCAGGACGCGCTGGCAGCCGTGGGCCTTTCCGCCGCAGACGCGATCGACCTCGTGCTGGAGCCCGGCGATTTCGCGCTGTGGAGCCCCTATCTCGTCCACGGCTCCGGCACCAACCGGTCGGATCACAAGCGCCGCTTTGTCATCAACGGCTATGTGCGGGCAGAAGATTGCGACCGCGGTGAATGGGCGTTCCGCTCGGGCCGGCCGGTGCCGCTCGGC
>DATDDW010000164.1:0-11792 GCA_036523615.1 Sphingomicrobium sp. | reverse complement strand
GTCTCGCCGAGCCAGGTCATCGTCATCGTGTCGCCGCCGGTCTCGCCCAAGGTCGTCGCCAAAACCTTGATGATCCAGAAGCCAAGTGTGACGGCGGGCACTTTGGACAATGTGTTTTTTTGGTCTTTGGTCATAGTGCCTCCGTGAACCGCCAGAGCGTCTCTGCCTCAGCGGTTGGTCCGTTCAGTTGCTTTCAAGGCTCCGAGGTTCCAGTTCTCGATCTGCCGCCTGATATTCTGATGGTGGGTCCGAAATGCGGGGGAGTTCGACCGTCGCAGAGAAGCCGGGCATGTCGTTCCTCAGTATGAGGCTGCCGCGGTGCAACTTCGCCACCGCGTCGACCAAACTCAGGCCGAGACCGTAGCCAGGCGTTCTGCGGCTGCTTTCAACTCGCGCGAACCTTCTGGTGATGCGGGGGAGGTCGTATCTCGGCACACCTGGACCGTCGTCGGTAATTCTAAAACATGCGGAACTGCCTACGGTAACAAGCGTCAGGCGAATGACGGTCCCCAACGGCGTGTGTCGCTGCGCGTTTTCCAACAGGTTGACAAACGCCTGCGCGAGGAGCTCGCGGTCCCCTTCCACGGTCACGTCCGGTTCAATCGACCATAACAACGTACGCTCAGCGTCCTCGACCGACGGACCGAAACTTTCAGCGAGTTCGGTTGCGAGCGCGGAAAGGTCGAGAGCCGCGAAGAAGCGTCGTCTTTCACCAGCTTCAACTTCGGCAATGCGCAGAATGGCCGCGAACAGCGACATTAGGTCATCCACTTGTCTGATCGCGTCGGCAATCGCCCGGCGCGGTTCCTCGTTACGACCGCGCTCCAGCCGATTGCGCAGGCGGGCAAGCGGCGTTCGCAGGTCGTGCGCAATGTCGCTTGAGACCTGCCGCAGGTTCTCGAGCAATCCTTCGATACGGTCGAGCATTCGGTTGAGTGTCGCTGCGAGTTGGTCGAACTCGTCCCGTCGAAAGCTGACCGGGATTCGCTCGCGAATATCACCGCCGATGATGGCTTCAGCCGTGCGGCTGATCGACCGAAGACGCCGCTGCAGATACTTCGCCAGAACAAGGGCGCTTCCGAACCCGAGCACACATGCCGCCACAAATGCGGCTCCGAACAGCTCCAGCACTGTTCGGTCGATGCGTTCGATCCATTCACGGTCCGCCGCAACGAGGAGGCGTTCACGCGGCGAGAGATCCACGGCCAGCCCGCGTCCAGCGTCGGGGCCTTCACCGGGATCGACAAACTGGAGATCGTGCAGGCCCAGAGTGGGTCGGCTTGTGTGAAGTGTGCCGTAAAGCCGCCGGCCATCGGGTGCGAACACCGCGTACATCATTCGCTGCGGCGAATGAGACGCCTCGCGTTCGACGATCGCCTGGCCCAACTCGCGGTCCCCGTCCACGCGATATTCGTCCACCAGTGTCCGGGTCTCGTCGGTGACCATCGCGTCGAGCTGTCGCGTGAACGCGATGTGCATCGCAACAAAAACAAGGGCACCGAGCACCGCAAGCCCGAGCAGCAGCGTACCGAGGTTCGCAAATGCTATCCGGTAAGCGGCGCTCGCGCGCCACCTACGCATCGCCAGCCATCCGATATCCAACGCCGCGGATGGTCTCGATCGGATCGCGCTTTCCGCCTTCATTCAGCTTCGAACGAAGGCGGCTGATGTGCGTGTCGACGATGTTGGTCTGCGGATCAAAGTGATAGTTCCACACCCGTTCGAGCAGCATCGTTCGGGTGACGACCTTTCCCTCCTCGCGCATCAGCTCTTCGAGGATCCTGAACTCGCGCGGCTGCAACAGCACGGGAACACCGTCGCGCAACACCTGCCGCCTCAGGAGGTCCATGATGAGGCTGCCGTACTCGAGCCGGGTAGCTTCCCTCTGGAGTGGTTTGCGACGCGCCAGAGCGTTGACGCGTGCGGCCAGTTCCGAAAACGCGAAGGGCTTCACGAGATAATCGTCGCTGCCTGCCTCGAGGCCCGCCACGCGATCCTCGATCCGGCCAAGCGCCGTCAGCAGCAAAATCGGCACTTCGATCCCGCCAGCGCGCACCCGGCGGACAATGGAAACTCCATCGAGCTGCGGCAACATTCGATCAAGGATAGCGATGTCCAGCTGCTCGGTCGAAAGCAGATGCAGGGCGTCAAGCCCGTCGTCGGCGACCAGCACGTTGTGCCCCAGTTCACGAAGACCGCCGTGAATGAACTCGGCAGTTTCAGGGTCATCTTCCGCAACGAGTATTCTCATGCCGTTGTCCCTCGCCAGCGGTGTCCAGGTCGAACTTGCCTCCGGTGGCTACCGAGATCTCTGGCGCTGCGGCAGCACGGAGACCGCGCAGCGCCAGTATCTTCGTCGCTCAATCGGGATTGGGCCCCTCAGCAGCGTTCTCGAGCACCTTTCCGGTACGCGCATCGACCCCGACCTCGAAGGTCTTGCCCTTGCTCTTGATGTCGAACGAGTAGCGAAGGCCTGTGCCGCCGCGCTCCTTTTCGAGTTCCTGGTCGGTAATGACGCCAGGATGTGCACGGACGGCTGTCTGCCTTGCCTGTGCAAGCGTGATCTTCGCTTGGGGAAGCAGCTCCGCCCCAGCGAAATGACGAGGCGCGGCAGCAGTGACGGCCGTCGCGCCGAACAGAGCGGCCGTTACAATGACAACTTTCAACATTGGTTTCTCCAATACACTCAAGCCCCTGATGCCTGGCTTATGCAGGTGCTCGCATTGAGTGAGGCTGTCACCTAGATTGGACATTGCCAATGTTGCGCGCTCGCGCATGATCCGTTCAACGGGCGGCTAGGTGCGCCACCGCAGCTGACGTCTGAAATGGGTCGAAAGCAGACACGGCCGATGCGCTACGCCGGCTTCTTCCGCGCCGTCTCGATCGCCTGCTTGAGCATGTCGTAGCCGACTGCTCCGTTCATCACCCGGTTGCCGACGACGAACAGCGGCGTGCCGGTCGCGCCGAGCTGCCCGGCGAGCTGGAAGTTGCGCTTGAGCTCGGCTTCGATCTCGGGATCCTGCTTGGGCGTCGGCGCGATCCCCGCGGCCGTCGCGGCGGTGGCGATCGTCTCCGGCGCCGGGCGGCCCGCTGCCCACAGAGCATCGTGAAAGCGAATGAACCGCCCGAGTTTCGACGATTCTAGCGACAGCCGCGCGGCGGAGACGCTGTCCGGCCCGAGGATCGGCAGCTCGCGGTAGACCACGCGCAGGCCCTTGTCCTCCTGCAGCAGCCGGTCGACGCTGGGGTTGCTCGCCTTGCAATAGGGGCAGGCGTAATCGAAGAATTCGACCAGCGTCACTTCGGGCTTCGCCGCGCCCTTCCACGAGCTGCCGAACGGAGTCTCGATCGCCGCGCGGTTGGCGGCGAGCACCGGCGCATATTGCGCCTCGCGCAGCGCGTCGGCGCTGTCGGCGAGGATCTGCGGGTCGGCGAGCATCCCCTGGCGCACGATGCGGCTGGCGATGAACTGCGGCGCGGCGAAGAAGAGCAGCGCCGCAGTCAGCAGCGACCCGACGATTCCCCCCGCCAGCGCCGCTGCAAACAGGCCCCGTCTGCGCGGCTCCGGGTCTTTTTCGCTCACTGGTCCTTCTGGTCCCGGTACCGTTTGTCTTTCTTGGCCAGCTCGGCCTTGGACACCATGGCGATATCCTGGGCGCGAAGATAGTCCGGGCTGCCCGGCGGAATCCCCTTCATCGCCGTCTGCGCGCTCGCCAGGGCCAGCTTGGGATTGTCTTCGAGGTTGCTGCGCTCGGCGGTGGCCAGCGCCGCGCGGGCCATGTCACCTTCGTGGTCGTAGATGATGCCAAGCTGGTACCAGGCGAACGGGTCCTGGTTGTCGCGGTTCACGGCGACCTTGAGGATTTGCTTGGCTTCGGCGAAATTCTTGGGGTCATTGGTCTCTACCAAAGCATGGCCGAGCATCGCCGCGATCATCGGTGCTTCACCGGAGCGCTGGGTCGCTTCGCGCAGGACCGGGACCGCGTCCTTGGGCTTGCCGCTTTCGAGCAGGATCTGGCCCTTCAGCTCGAGGAAAAAGGGGTCGTGCGGGTCGATCGCCAGCAGCGAATCGGCTTCGGCGACGGCTTTGTCGGGATAGCCGCCGAGGTGGTAGGCGTAGGCGCGGGCGTAATGGGCCGGGACGCTCTGGTTGGTCTCCGGATATTTGAGCACCGCCTGGCGCGGATTGGTGTAGCCCAGGAGCTTCGCCTTCACCCGCTGGAAGCGCGCCTCCAAGGGCTGATCGACGGGCTTGCCCCAGGCCGGATCCGACTTGAGCTTCTGCTCGAGCGCCTGGATGCGCTCCGAGCTGAGCGGGTGATCGCGGTCGAAGCTGTCCTTGGCGTAGATGGCCAGGCGATATTCCTCGTTCTGCAGCTTGCTGAAGAAGTCGAGCATGCCCTTGCCGCTGATCCCGGCGGTGGACAGCAGCCGCGCGCCGGTCGCGTCGGCGGTCGCTTCCTGGACTCGCGTGAAGGCGAGGAACTCGCCGAGCGCGGCGCGCTGGCCGGCCATCATCAGCCCCATGCCCGCTTCCCCTGCGCCCGCGGCGATCGCTGCAGCGCCGAGCACCAGCGAGAGGATGCTGATCCCCGTCGCCTGCTTCTCGCCCTGGCCGCTGCGGATCGAATCGCCGGCGATCACGTGGCCGAGCTCGTGGGCGACGACCCCCTGGACCTGGTTCACATTGTCGGCGGCTTCGATGAGGCCGGACTGCAGATAGACCGTCTGGCCCTTCGAGACGAAAGCGTTGATCTCCGGGTCATTCAAGAGGACGACGTTGACGCTGTTGGGGTCGAGCCCCGCGCCTTCGACCAGCGGGCGCGACATCTGCTTGAACAACAGCTCGGTTTCGGTGTCGCGCAGCACCTGCGGCCCGGAATCGTCCTGCGCCACTGCCGGCTGCCAGGCGGCGAGCGCCAGCATCAGCGCGATCATCAGCAGGCGCACGAAGCGGGCGAGCGGCGACCTCATCGGCCGCCGATTACCATTTTTCGGGCTGAACGCTGGATGAAAACGCGCGTCTAGCCGAACGTCCGCTGCCACCAGCCGCGGCGCGGCTCGCCCGATTCGGCCGCCGTGTCGTTGTCCGCGGCGGCGGGGACGCCGGCCGGCTCGGGTTGCGGAGCGGCTTCCGCGGCGGCCTTGCCGCGCCGCTTACGCGCCGGCTTGGCCGCGGGAGCAGCCTGGTCGGCCGTCTCGGCGGGCGGGGCTTCCGGCGGGGCAAGTTTCTCGGCCGCAGCCTTCTTGCGCCGGCTGCGCTTGGGCTTGGGCTCCTCGGCCGGAGCAGTCTCGGCGATGGGCGGCTCCTCATCGATCGGCCGCTCGACCATCGGCGAGCTCTCTGGCTCGACGGACTCGGCCGCTTCGGCCGGTTCGGCGGCTTCGACGTTGTCGCGCTGGCGGCCCTTGCCGCCACGGCGGCGCCGGCGCCGGCCCTCTGATTTCGGCTGCTCGTCTTGAGGAGCTTGCAGCTCGCTGTCGGCAGCCTCGGCGGTCTCTGCGGCCGCAATAGCGGGAGGCGCAGCCTCCTCAGCCTCGCCTTCGCCGCCTTCGCGCCGCGAACGCCCACGGCCGCCCCGACGGCGCCGCCGCCGACGCCGCCCTTGCCGGTCACCTTCGCCCCTGCTCTCGCGCTCGTCGTCTTCGCCTTCGAGCGAGATTTCGACGGTCTCGTTCTCTTCCTCTTCGGCGGCCTCCTCCTCTTCCTCGACGTCGGCGTCGTCCTCGATCTCGACCCGCTCGATGCGGGGCGCGGCGACCGGCGGCGGACCGGAGCTTTCGACGCCCATACGAGCGCCTTCAAAGCCTTCCTCAATGATGACATCGATGGTGACGCCGTAGCGCTGCTCGATGTCGGCGAGCTCGGCGCGCTTCTTGTTGAGGACGTAGACCGCGGCTTCCTTGCCGGCACGTAGCGTGATGCGCTCGCCACGGCCGCGGGTCGCTTCGTCTTCGATGATCCGCAACGCTGACAGGCCGGCCGAAGCGGCGGTGCGCATCAGGCCCGTTCCGTCGCAATGGGGGCACGGCTTGGTCGAGGCCTCGAGCACGCCGGTGCGCAGCCGCTGGCGGCTCATCTCCATCAGGCCGAAGCCGGAAATGCGGCCGACCTGGATGCGCGCGCGGTCGTTCTTCAGCGCCTCCTTCATCGCCTTCTCGACTTTGCGGACATGGCTGTTCTGCTCCATGTCGATGAAGTCGATGACGATGAGGCCGGCCATGTCGCGTAGGCGCAGTTGCCGCGCGATTTCCTGGGCGGCTTCGAGGTTGGTGTTGAACGCCGTCTGCTCGATATTGTGCTCGCGCGTCGAGCGGCCCGAGTTGATGTCGATCGAGACCAACGCCTCGGTCGGGTTGATCACCAGGTACCCGCCCGACTTCAGCTGGACGATCGGCTGGTACATCGCCGAAAGCTGGTCCTCGACACCGTGGCGCTGGAACAGCGGGGTGGTCTCGCTGTGCTGCTTCACCCGGCGCACGTGGCTCGGCATCAGCAGCTTCATGAAGCCGCGCGCGGCCTTGTATCCCTCGTCGCCCTCGACGATCACTTCCTCGATCTCGCGGTGGTAGAGATCGCGGATCGCGCGCTTGATGAGGTCGCTGTCGCGGTAGATCAGCGCCGGCGCCGTGCTCTTGAGCGTGCGCTCGCGGATTTCGTCCCACAGCCGCGCGAGATAGTCGAAGTCGCGGCGGATCTCGGTCTTGGTGCGCGACAAGCCGGCGGTGCGGACGATCAGCCCCATGGTCGACGGGAGCTTCAAGTCGGTCATGATCGACTTCAAGCGCTTGCGGTCGGCGCCGTTGGAGATCTTGCGCGAGATGCCGCCGCCGTGGCTGGTGTTGGGCATGAGCACGCAATAGCGGCCCGCGAGGCTCAAATAGGTGGTCAGCGCCGCACCCTTGTTACCGCGCTCCTCCTTGACGACCTGGACCAGCAGCACTTGGCGGCGCTGGATCACGTCCTGGATCTTGTAGCGGCGCCTTAAATTCTGGCGCTTGCGGCGAAGCTCGTCGGCGGCGGATTCGTCGACCGGCGAGCGGTCTGCGCCGGTGCCGGTTTCCTCGGCCGTTGCGGCGGCTTCGTCGCCGCTCGGTTCCTCGACCTCTTCGACGGCGTCATCGCCATTGCCGTTGTCCAGCTCTGCCGCGCGCAGCCGCTCTTCCTCGGCCGCGTGCTCCGCTTCCTCGCGCAACAGCGCGTCGCGGTCGGCCTTCGGGATTTGATAATAGTCGGGGTGGATTTCGCTGAAGGCGAGGAAGCCGTGCCGGTTGCCGCCGTAATCGACGAACGCCGCCTGGAGCGACGGTTCTACCCTGGTGACCTTGGCGAGATAGATATTGCCTTTGAGCTGCTTGTGCTCGGCGGATTCGAAGTCAAACTCCTCGATCCGGTTCCCTTTGACGACCGCGACCCGGGTTTCCTCCGGGTGGCGCGCATCGATCAGCATGCGCATGGACATTGAAAATTCTCCGGGCGCGCCGGTGCAGCGGAACTGCTCTGCGGCGCGCGAAATGGATGGAAAGCGCCTCTGCTCGATGGGCCATCCCAGCGTATCGCACGGGGAACGCGCCAGCCGCCTCGGACGAGAGCGGACGATAGGCGTTCTGTGGCGTCATTCGAGCTTCAACCTCGTGGAGCCGCGGTCCTTCGCACCTGGCGCGGCCTGAATTCTCCGGCAGAGCGCCGAAGATCCAAATCCGGTTAGCATTGCCGAGTCGGCCCCGCAACCATTGCGCGGGTGAAAAACTGCCCCGCGACCTCCCTCACGAAAGTCGGGTGACAGGGGACTTATCGATGTTATCTCTCCAGCCGCAATGCTTGCCGCCACACTATCGGACCGCCGCGGCCTGTGGGCGTTCGTCCTTGGCGTGATACTCGTCACCGGGGGAGTGCTGATGCACGCGCCGATGTTCCTCATGGGCCGGCACAACCACTTCATCCTCTACGGCATGGCGATCGGCTGGGACATGGTTGCCGGAATGGTCGCGATCGTCGCCGGCTGCGGGATCGCCGCTTATGGGCTGCTGCCGACGAATATCGCGAAGCAGCTCGCTGCCTCGCAGGACATCGTCGTGACGCCGCCGGAGGACGCGCCCTTGGGGCCGGCGCACTGGGGGCTGATGAGCGTGCTGGTGATTGCGCTGATCATCGACATCATGAAGCCGGCGACGCTGGGCTTCACACTCCCCGGCATGATGGCCGAATATCACGTGACCAAGGCGACGGTCTCGACCTACCCCTTTTCGGCGCTGACCGGCACCGTGCTCGGGTCGGTGATCTGGGGTTGGCTCGCCGACATCTACGGGCGCAAGGCGACCATCCTGCTGTCGGCGGTGATGTTCGTCGGCACCTCGATCTGCGGCGCCATGCCCTCGCTCGCCTGGAACGTCGGCATGTGCTTCATGATGGGCATGGCCGCGGGCGGCATGCTTCCCGTCACTTATGCCCTGCTCGCGGAAATGATGCCGAGCCAGCACCGCGGCTGGAGCCTCGTCCTCGTCGGCGGCCTCGGCGCGGTCGGCGGATATTTCGCCGCGAGCGGCTTCTCGGCGCTCCTCCAGCCGTTCTTCGGCTGGCGCATCCTGTGGGTGCTCAACCTGCCGACAGGCCTCTCGCTGGTTCTCCTCGGAACGTTCATCCCCGAATCGGCCAAGTTCCTCCTGTCCCGCGGGCGCCGCGCGGAAGCGCAGCGGGTGATGGAACGCTTCGGCTCGAAGGCGCGCAAGACCAGGCCGGCCGAGCAGGTCGCGCTCGAGCAAGGCGCGTCGGTCGCGCTTACCGGCCGTGCCTTTTTCGGCAAGTTGTTCGCGCTCAGCCTGGCCGCGATCTGCTTCAGCCTGATCAACTTCGGCCTGTTGCTGTGGCTCCCCGCCGACCTCATCGCCAAGGGCTACAGCGTCGGCGTGATGAGCAAGCTGCTCGCCGAATCGGCGCTGATCGCCTTCCCCACGATCTTCATCGTTGCCTATCTCTACAGCCGGTGGAGCACCAAGCGCTCGGTGGTCGCCGCGCTAGCGGTCACGCTCGCGGGCCTCGCCGGCGTGCTGTGGCTCGAGCTTAGCGGCGCCGGCAACCCCGTGCCGCCGGTTGCTTTGCTGATCATCGGCACGAATGCGCTCATTGCCATGCTCCTTCCCTACACGGCCGAAAGCTTCCCGCTGCGCATCCGCGGCCGCACGACCGGCACCGTCGCGGCCTGCACCAAGGCCGGCGGCATGTTCGCTCAGTTGCTGGCGATGTTCGCGCTGATCCCGCCGCTCGGCATCGTCTCGCTAGTGATCATCGTCCCGACGCTCGCGGCGCTGATCCTCGTCGCCTGGTTCGGCAAGGAGACCCGCGGCCGCGACCTGCGCGAGCTCGACGTCGACGGGCGCACCTTCGCCGCCAGTGGGCTGTAAGCGGGCGCTACCGCCTAGCGGTCATCGCCAACGCGATCGCGCCCAGCGGCCCGGCCTCGGCGCCGAGCCCCGGCGGCTGGACGTAGCGGCCAGGCGGCAGCGGCATGTAACCGGCAAGGCTGTCGACGAGCATGTGCTCGATGCGCTCGAGCAGGTGCGGCTGGCCGGTCATGACCCCGCCGCCGATCGCGATCGCGCGCGGCGCCGCCGCGCAGACGATCGCGTGGCATAGCTGCGCGAGGGTCCAGGCGACCGCGTCCCACAGCGGATCGTCGTTTGAAATGCTCTCAATCGCGCGGCCGCCGAGGCGCGCCTGGATCGCCGGCCCCGACGCCAACCCTTCGACGCAATCGCCGTGATACGGGCAGCAACCGGCAAAATCGTCGCCGACGAGACGCGCGGGCCGGATATGGCCGAGCTCCGAATGGGCAAAGCCGCGCGTCGGCTGCCCGTTGACGATCAGCCCGACGCCGACGCCGGTGCCAACCGTGATGTACGCGAAGTCGTCGAACCCTTGCCCCACGCCCCACCGCATTTCGGCGAGCGCGGCGCCGTTGACGTCGGTGTCGAACGCCGTCGGCATGCCGGTCGCCCGTTCGAGCCGCCGCGCCACATCCGTGTCGCTCCATCCGGCTTTCGACGTGCGGACGATTTGCCCGTAACTGGGCGAGCTCTGATCGAGCTCGACCGGGCCGAAGCTGGCGATTCCCAGCGAGGCAAAGCCATGCTCGGCATGCCACTCGAGCAGCTGGCGCTCGATCGCGCCGAGCGTCTCTTCGGGGCTGGTCGTCGCGATGATTTGGCGCTCGACGATCTGGTCAGGGCCGCGCGTCAGAATCGCGACGCACTTGGTGCCGCCCAGCTCGACTCCGGCGTAAATCGGCTCGCTCACCCAGCGCGTCCTATGCGAACCGGCCCTCGAGGCAAAGCGCGGCCCCAAGGGCAGCGCATGTGTCTTCATCATTGACTTTCCGCCGCAGCGCTCGACTGTTCGCGGCGCCCGCTCCAGGGCCCAAGGGGACAGCGATGAACCTGGCGACCATCGATATCGTCGTGATCGTGCTCTACGCGATCGGCATCTTCACCCTCGCGCAGTTCGTCGCGCGCGAGAAGAAGGGGCACGAGAAGGACACGTCGGACTATTTCCTCGCGTCGAAGAACCTGCCCTGGTGGGCGATCGGCGCTTCGCTCATCGCCGCCAACATCTCGGCCGAGCAGATCGTCGGCATGTCGGGGTCGGGCTATGCGATCGGGCTGGCCATCGCGTCGTACGAGTGGATGGCCGCGGCGACGCTACTGATCGTCGGCAAGTATTTCCTGCCGATCTTTCTCACCAACAAGATCTACACGATGCCGCAGTTCCTCGAGCAGAGATACGGCGACGCGCTGCGCGTGCTGATGACCGTCTTCTGGCTCGCGCTCTACGTGTTCGTGAACCTGACCTCGATCATCTGGCTCGGCTCGATCGCGGTGAACAAGGTCGCCGGAGTTGACCAGACCTATGCGCTGATCGCGCTCGGTGTGTTCGCGCTCGCGTATCAGCTCTACGGCGGCCTCAAGGCGATCGCGCTGACCGACATCGTCCAGGTGACGCTGCTGGTCCTCGGCGGACTGGTCGTGGCGTTCCTGACGCTGAGCCAGATCGGCGCGGGCCACGGGATTATCGCCGGCTTCCAGACCGTGGCGGCCAAGGCTCCCGATCACTTCCGCATGATCCTCGAGCCGACCGGCAACGCGGCCTACGACAAGGACCACTACCAGAACCTGCCGGGCCTCGGCGTGCTGATCGGCGGGATGTGGATCGCTAATCTGAGCTATTGGGGCTTCAACCAGTACATCATCCAGCGCGCGCTCGCCGCCAAGAGCATCCCCGAAGCGCAGAAGGGCATCGTCTTCGCCGCTTATCTGAAGCTCTTGATGCCGGTGATCATCGTCCTTCCGGGGATCGCGGCGGTGATCCTCGCGCCCGGCCTCGCCAAGCCCGACCAGGCCTATCCGACGATGATGCGGCTGCTGCCCCACGGCCTTCTCGGCCTGGTCTTCTCGGCGCTGATCGCGGCGATCGTCGCTTCGCTGGCCTCGAAGATCAATTCGATCGCGACCATCTTCACGCTCGATCTCTATGCCAAGATGAAGCACGTGAAGACCCGCGCCGAGGACAGCGTCGATCCGCAAGGCCGGACGATGGAACGGCACCTGGTGCTGGTCGGCCGCATTGTCGCCGTGGCCGCGATCGTCATTGCGCTGATCGTCGTGCGGCCGCTGCTCGGCCAATCCGACCAGGCGTTCCAGTACATTCAGGAATTCACAGGCTTCTTCACGCCCGGGATCACGGTGATCTTCCTCCTGGGGCTGTTTTGGAAGCGCGCGACCGAAGCCGGAGCGATCGT
>DATDDW010000163.1:0-9775 GCA_036523615.1 Sphingomicrobium sp. | reverse complement strand
CCGACGCCGCTGTGGGCGATCATCGCTCCCGCCAACGCACCGTCGATCAGACTGGCCGACAAGCTCGGGTTCGAGCGGGTCGGGGAAGCGCCATACCACGGGGAGCTCACCCTCGTGTTTCGTCGGCCGACCTGGGCGTAGCTACCAGCCTCCGCCGCCTCCGCCACCGCCGCCGCCGCCCGACGACCCGCCACCGCCCGAGCCGGGGGCAGTCGATGCCGAACCGACCGCGCTCGACAGCGAGGAGCCGACGCTGTCGACGAAGCTCGTGGGGCTGCTCCACGGGCTGCTCGAGCCCGAATACCAGGCGAAGCCCTGCTGCCCTTGCGCCGACGCAGCGGCGAGCACGCCCTGAAAGCGCTTCGCCCAGTGGTTCTCCACCGCGAGCGCGATCGCGAATGGCAAATATTTCTCGAACGTCTCGGGCGTGTCCGGCGGCGGACGCACGGGAGTCATCCGGTCGAGCCGTTCAGCCTCGGTGATCGACAGATATTGCTTGAACCCGGCGATGTGGTCGAGGACCTCGCGGCCTTTGGGTGTCGGCGCCGCCATCCACCAGAAGGCGGAGATCACGATCGGGGCGGCGAGCAGCGGAAGGGCAATCGGCAGATACCAGCCGCTGTTTAGTGCCGCGGCCAGCACCGGCATTCCGATCCACGAAGCGACGAGGAACGCCGCGACGCCGGCGAGGCTCAACAGGCACTTGCCGCCGGCGGAATCATGGAAGGCGAGCCACAGCAGGGCGGCAACGACGAGGCTGCCGACGACGACGCCGATCTGCCACATGATCGCGCCGTAGGTCGCGGCCGCGACAGCCGCGCAGGTCAGCCAGAAGAGCGCGGCGAAGAACAGCAGCCCGGCGGCGGCCCAGCCGAGATTACGCCGGAACAGCTTTCCCTCATATTCGATCTTAAGAATGCCTGACAAGGCTTCCTTAGCAGTGGAAAATTTCTCGTGGTTCTTCTGCTCCATCATGATCTCCTCGCCGGGCGGGCAGAGGCAGTCGAGCGCGGCTTCTTCCTCCGGCGCGAGGTCCTTGCTGCCGTTAAGCCGCTCCAGGCGCATCTTCTTGCCCGACAGCCAGCCGCCGTCTTCCTCGACCAGTTTGACGTGGCCGCGGACCCCCATGTCGACCAGCGCTGCGGCGAAGGTGCGATTGTCGGCCATCATCTTGGTCACGTAGCGCATGCCGGCGGGGCTGAGCCCGTCGGGGGGCGAGAACATCGGCACCACTGTGCCCGCCCGCGGGTTCCTGCCGGCGCGCGCCCAGGCGACGTAGTAGAAGCCGCACAGCGCGATGAGGCTCAGCAGGCCGAGCAGCGGCGGCCCATAGTCGGAGAGCCATTCGAGGGCTCCGTTCTCCGAAGACGCCGCAACCACGCCCTTGGGGAAGGCGACTGCGACCGTCAGGCCCTCATAGGAGTCTAGGGGCCGGGTGGTGCGGAAGGCGATCGAGCCCGGCTTTTCATCGATGACCTCCGCGTTCGACTGAGTCGAACCCTGCGGCCCGGTGTAAGCGGCGCGCTGCCCGAACCGAGCGGGTTCCGGCAAGGTAATGCGCGCTTCGGCGACCTCGATCGGGAAGATCCAGTTATTTCCGGTCGCGTTCCAGTAGAGCTCGTCGAACTGAGGAAAGTGTCCGATCTCGCGCGTGGCGCGATAGCGGATCACATATTCGTGTGGCCCCTGGGATACGATCGTGTCCGCGTCGCCGATCTTGATGCGTACGCCGTTGCCGTTGGGCGCGACCGAGGCCTTGACGGGGCTGCCGTCGAGCATTGCGCCTTCGAAGGTGAAGCCGACATGGAACTGGGTGCCGTTGCGCCCCCGGTAGCGCGTCGGGAAGTCGCGATAGATACCGTGATTGATGTTGATGTGCTCGACTGTGAGGTCGATCGTCTCCGTGACCTCGATCGAGCTGTCCTTCTGGATGCGCACGTCGCTCAGGAAATGCTGGATGCGCTCGTCGGCGCGCGCGGCAGCCGGCGCGAGGAAGAGCAGGAGGGCAGGGGCTGCCTGCGAGAGGCGCCGCATGGTCAGGCCGCCGGCGGAGGCGCGAAGGACACTTTCGGAGCGGTTTGGATCGACTGGTCGTCGTCCTGGTAGAAGGGCTCCTCGTGGAAGCCCAACGGCCCGGCGACCATCACTGCGGGGAAGCTTTGGATCGACGAATTGAGGTCACGGACGGTCGCGTTGTAGTAGCGCCGCGCGCCCTGGAGCTCGGTCTCGATGTTGGCCAGCTGATCCTGCAGTTGGAGGAAATTCTGGTTGGCCTTGAGCTCGGGATAGGCCTCGGCAACGGCAAACAGGCGGCCGAGCATGCCGGTGAGCTGGGCGTCGGCCTGGGCAGTCGCTTCGACGCTGCCGGCGCTGACCGACGCGGCACGCGCCTTGGACACGCCCTCGAACACCTCACGCTCGTGCGCGGCATAGCCCTGCACCGTCTCGACCAGGTTGGGGATGAGGTCGGCGCGGCGCCGCAGCTGGACGGTGATCCCGCTGAACGCCTCGTTCACCAGTGCGCGAAGCCGCACCAACCGGTTGTACATGCCGATGAAGAAAAGAAGGGCCAGGACGATTACGCCCAGGACGATCCAGCCGATCATGTTTGTTCCCCCGTCGTCGCGTGACGGCGAGCATAAGCTCCACGGCTGTTGCCGCAAGCGGTGATCGGGGCGTGCCATTGGGGCACCGCTCCGGGGTTAGCCCTTTCAACCGCTATTCGTCGGTGTTAACTTCCGCTTAAGGACGCGATTTTGGCAAGTGGCGGGGAGGCTGTTGCTCGAATGTCGCTTTTCCAACCGGCGGCCCAGTGAGAGGCGAGTGATCGTGGCAGCGAGCCATTATGCCACGCTGGGAGTCGCGACCGATTCTCCACCCAAGGTGATCCGCGCGGCCTATCTGCAGCTCATGCGCCGCTACCATCCGGACCGGAATTCATCGGCCGAGGCAGCTGCCCGGGTCCGCGCCATAACGGCGGCATATGCGGTGCTCAGCGTGCCCGAGGAACGGGCGAAATATGACCTGAAGCGTCGCGCGCAGCGAGCAGCGCCACCGCCCGCGCCGGCAGCTAAACCCGCATGGCGGCATCGGATCGAATGGCCGGTGATGCCGCGGATCGAATGGCCGGCGATGCCGCGGATCGCATGGCCGGCGCTGCCCCGCATCGCATGGCCAGCGGTGCCGCGGATCGCATGGCCCGCGTTGCCGCGGATCGAATGGCCGGCGTTGCCTCGGGTCGCATTGCCGCCGGTGCCCCGGATTGCATTGCCGCCGATGAATCGTCTCGCATGGCCGGCGATGATCGCGTCCGGGGTCGCGTTTCTGGTCATTGTGGCAAATGTCGTTCCGGATTGGGCGGTGCCGGAGAAGCAGGTCAACCGAGAGGGCATCGGCGGAAAAGCGATGACACCGGCTCCCCCAGCCGAGGCTCGCGCCGTGTCGCACCTTGCTCCAGGGGCGGTCCCCGCTGCCGGAAGGCAAGACGTCGATGGCATCGTGACCAATTCTCTGGGCAGCCCCGCTGTCGGCGGCGCCCCAGGCCTGAGCCTCACGGCTACCGAAACGTCTTCCGAGGCTGTTGTGGTGCAACCATCAATCGTCCCGCAAACCGTGGCGACGATCAAACAAGTGGAAATGCTTCCAGCGCCGCAAGTCGCTCCGACGCCGGCAATCGCACGGACGCCCGCCCCGCCGGTGCGAAGCTCGCAGCCCGCACCGGCAATTGCGCAACAAAATCCGAGCTTCAGCTGCAGCGGGGAGAAGAACTGGGCCGAGAAAACCATTTGTACCGATGCGGGCCTGGCAGCTCTCGACCGCGCGGCATCGTCGCTTTTGGGCGATGCAATGGACCGTGCGAGTGTTGCTCAACGAGCGTCGCTGCTCGCCAGCGACAGGCAATTCTTGGCCGGGCGCAACTCCTGCTCGACGCAATCCTGCGTCCGCAGCGCCTATCTCGTGAGCATGAGCAACATCCGAACGATCATGTCCGGCACGCCGCTGCCGCGGTGAGGTTTTCGATCAGAACGCGCTTAAGCCGGTGATCGCTCGGCCCATGATCAGCGCGTGGACGTCGTGCGTCCCCTCATAGGTGTTGACCGTCTCGAGGTTCGCCGCGTGGCGCATCACCTGGAACTCGGCCGAAATGCCGTTGCCGCCGTGCATGTCGCGGGCGATCCGCGCGATGTCGAGCGCCTTGCCGCAATTGTTGCGCTTGATCAGGCTGATCGTCTCGGGGATCAGCTCGCCCGCCTCGAGGCGGCGGCCGACGCGCAGCGCCGCCTGGAGTCCCAGCGTGATCTCGGTCGCCATGTTGGCGAGCTTGAGCTGCACCAGCTGGTTGGCGGCGAGGGGCCGGCCGAACTGCTTGCGGTCGAGCGTGTATTGCCGCGCCGCATGGTAGCAGGCCTCGGCCGCGCCCATCGATCCCCAGGCGATGCCGTAGCGCGCGCGGTTGAGGCAGCCGAACGGCCCCTTGAGGCCCTCGACGTTGGGCAGGAGCGCGTCCTCGCCGACCTCGACGCCGTCCATGACGATCTCGCCCGTGATCGAGGCGCGTAAGCTCAGCTTCTCCTTGATCTTGGGCGCGGAGAGGCCGTTCATGCCTTTCTCGAGCACGAAACCGCGGATCTTGCCGCCGTGCGCGTCGGATTTCGCCCAGACGACGAACACGTCGGCGATGGTCGAGTTGGTGATCCACATCTTGGTCCCGCGCAGCACGTAGCCGCCCTGGACCTTCTCGGCGCGCGTGCGCATGCCGCCCGGGTCGGAGCCCGCGTCGGGCTCCGTGAGGCCGAAGCAGCCGACGATCTCGCCGGTGGCGAGGCGCGGCAGGTATTTCTGGCGCTGCTCCTCCGAGCCGTAGGCGAAGATCGGGTACATGACGAGGCTCGACTGGACCGACATCGCCGAGCGGTAGCCGCTGTCGACCCGCTCGACCGCGCGGGCAATCAGCCCATAGCTGACGTAGCCGAGGCCGGCGCCGCCATATTCGTGCGGGATGGTCGCTCCGAGCAGCCCGAGCTCGCCCATTTCGCTCAGGATCTCGCGGTCGAAGCGCTCGTCGAGATAGGCCGAGGTGACCCGCGGTTGCAGCTTTTCCTGCGCATAGCCTTCGGCCGTGTCGCGGACGAGGCGTTCTTCGTCTTCTAGCTGATGATTGAGATCGAACGGATCCGCCCAGTCGAACGGCAGGATGGCAGGCTCGCCCACGTAAAGATGCCCCGCTGTGAATGAAGTCGCGGGTTCCTTAGCGGCGGGCTTGTTACTTCGCCACCCCGGCGGCGCCGAAGCTCTGCTTGAAGGTCAGCTGCACGCGGATGTGGTTGTTGCGGAAGCGGTGATCGAGCTCGAACGGCTGGGGGTTCGCGCGGTTGGGGTCGAACAGGAGCAGGTTGCGGCCGCCGCCAGTGTCGGACACGTTGTTGAGGTTAAGCGCGAACGTCTTCCTCGCCGTCGGCCGATATTCGATGAACGCATCGGCATAAACGCCGCCGTTCCACCGAGTGTCGATGACGTCGGTACGGAATATCGTGGTGCGTGCGCGATCCGAGATGTCCACGCCATAGGCGAAGCGGCCGATGTCCCGGCGAATGGACGCGTCCCACTGCCACTTTGGCCAGAAGCCGCTCCAGTCGCGCGGGCGTCCGTCGATCGGATCCTTGACCCGCGTGCGCTGGACATTGCCGTGGAGCTTGATCCGAAGTCCCTTCCACAGCCGGTCGAGCGGAGCGTCGAACGAGAGGTCGGCATATTGGCGGCGCCCGGTGCCGATGTTGCCGGGAGCGTCGAACGCATCGCCCTGGTCGTCGAACACGAGGATGCGGTCCTGGAGCAGGTTGACGAGATCGTAGCCGAGCTCCAAGCGGACCTTGCCCTGGCCGAACAGCGGGTGCTCCATCGAGAAGCGGCCTTCCCAGCTGCGCTGCGGCTGCAGATTGGCGTTGCCGCCGCTGATCTGGTTGCTGGCGAGGTCGGCGACACTGATGAAGTCGAAGAAGTCGAGCTGGGCGACGGTCCGCCGGACGATCAGCTGCGTGTGCCAGTGGTCGGGACCCTGCCAGTCGAGCGTGATGCTGGGTTTGGGGAAGCTCAACTTGCGGTCGGCGGTCGCGTCGCCGGTGACGGTCAGGTGCGACGTCTCGTAGTTGAGACCCAAGTCCACGCGCAGCTTCTTGGTCAGCGGCCGGCTGGCGTTGATCCAGGCTTCGCCGCGGACTTCCTTTACCCGCGCATTCTGGATCGGCAGGTCGATCTTGGTCTTGCCGCCGCCCGGCTCGAGCGCGAAGAAATCGAGGTGGTAGTCGAGGGTGTTGAGAGCGACCTCGCCGCCGACCTCCGTCTGGAAGCCAAACAGGTTCTGCTTGCTCCAGACCGCTCGGCCGATGGTCTCGTTGCGCTGTGAGTCGGTGAGCTGCTGGAAACCGCCGGTGATCTCGGTGTGCCCAAGGTTGCCCGCATCATATTCGTCGAGCGTGTGCCGCTTCTGGCGCGTGGCCAGGCCGACGAACTTGATCGCTCCGCCCGCCAGCGGCCGCGTCACGTCGCCCCCAAGCTCGAAAATCTTGGTCGGATAGTCCTCGACCAGCGAATCGTCGTGCGGCGCTCCGTCGGTCGGGAAGACGTGATTGGTCTGGTGCAGGATCAGATGGTCGAAATGGTAGCGAGCATTGAGGTTCGCCGAGTTAGTCGGGCCATTGTCGAGTGCCCAGCTGGCGGAGACGAAGGGCGAATGCTCGCGCGTGTCGTTCACCTTGCGGCGGCGTTCGATGACGTTGTTGCTGGGCAGGTCGTAGACCACGTCGCCGCCTTCCTCGGTCGCATCGATTTGCGCCGTGTCGCCGGCGAGGTTGAAGGTCGAGGGACCGCGGCTGAGGCTCGCCGACGCCGTTGCATTCGGGGTGATCACGCCGGTGTAGTGGCGCTCGCCGCTGACCGTCGCATTGCCGCTCAATCCGCCGCTGCCTTCGATCAGGATCAGGTTCGCGACCTGCGACTTGCTCGAATAATCGGCGCCGAAGAGGTCGCCGGGCCCGACCTCGACGCGCTTCACCCGGTTCGCCGGGATCCGGCTCAGATAAGCGTCGAGCGTCTCCGACTTGGCGCTCGGACGCTGGCCGTTGATGACGACATTGCCGGCCACTCCGGCGAACCCGCGGATGTCGGCGCCGCCATTGATGCCACCGTTGTTGGCGCCGAGATCGAGGGTGAAGCCGGGGATCCGCTGCACGATGTCGTAGGCGGTGCGCGGTGCATATTTGGCGAAGAAGGCCGCGTCGTAAGTCGTGATCCGGCTCGATTGCGCCGCGGGCGGCTGCTGGGCCGCGGTGGTGCCGGGAGCCTGGGCTAAGGCCCCGCTGGAGACAAAGACGGCCGCCAGGCTGGCGCTGGCCATCAATACGCGACGCGACATTCAAATTCCCCTGTTTGGCTGTTGCATCGGTGGGTGTGGGTCTCGCCGCCACCGGCGTTCGACCAGCCGACCAGCGAAGTCGCGGACGCGCTTCCAGTGTCGACCAACGGACGAACGGCCAGATCAGTGATCCCTGCCGAAGCTCTTGATCTGCACGAGCTTGTCGACACTGGGGTTGTACCCATCCACGGCCGAGACCCGCTGCACGAACTCGGGCGTGATGTTCAGCGCCTTGAGCTGGACCAGCTGGTCGACCGGCAGGTGGCGGTAGCCGATCCGATCGAACCCGGCGATGAACTCGGGGCTGATGTCGAGCGCCTTCAGCTGCACGAGCTCGTCGCCCGGAAGGTTCGCGTAGCCCATGCTGGCGAAGCGCGCGATCCACTGCGGCGTGATGTTCAGCGCCTTGAACTGGATCAGCGTGTCGATGTTGCGCGGGCGGTAGCCGGCGCGCGCCATCTGGCTGATGTAAGTGCCGTCGACGCCGAGCGCCGAGAGCGCCATCAGGTTGTCGATCGACGGCGTTGGATAGCGCGCCGCGGCAACGGCATCGACGAGGTCGCGGCGCGCATTCACCGCCATCAGCCCGAACGACTGCTCGTCGGTCGGGCGCCCGACGCCGCGGCTCTCGAGCAGCTGAGTAAAAGCGGGGTTGGCGGTGAAGCTGCAATTGCCCGAAGCGTAGGATTCGCCGCCGTGGCCCGAGCAGTCGAGCCTTCCTGCCTCCCGCACTATGGCGAAACTGAGCGGACGGTTACCGGCGCCACGAAACCCAGCAAGGTCGAGCCCGGTGAGCTCGGCTGGACGAAAGTCGGTCGACCAGTTGTTCTCGTTGCGGCCGTTTTCATTCCGGCGAAAGCTGGCCTGGATGCGGTCGGCATTACCTCCGTGTTCCGGCTCCAGCGTGAAATGGACGAATTGGGAGGGCGCAGCGGTGCATGCTGACGACACACTGATGAAAGCAAGGATCAGGGCACCCAGGAAAGCGAGACAGCGGTTCATCGTAGGTCTCCTTCGAAACTAGTGGGCAAAGTTCTCCCGTGCGCCTCGGTGAGGCGTTCGAAATTTCTGCGAGTGGCTTCAGGTCAGCGGGTCAGGCGCTGGTCATGGATCGTCGCGGCTCGCCCTGATCTCTTCGGGCGTGATGCCGAGCGTCTTGGCCTGGACGATCTCGTCGACGTCGAGGTGGGTGAAGCCCGCGCGGCGAAAGCGCTCGACGTCGCTCGGCATCACACCGACTGCGCGCATCGCGGTGAGATCGTCCAGCGGGATCCGGGAGTATCCGGCCGCGGCCATCGCCCGGATATAATCCGCCCGGACGCCGACCGCATAAGCACCCGTGATGTCGTCCGCACCCACGTTGCGATAGCCTTCGCGAGCAAGCTCCTTGATGAAGTCCGGCGTGACCCCGACGGCTCGCAGGTGGACGAGGTCTTCGCTCCTCAGCCGAAGCTGCGGGAGCGCCGATTTCATCGCGGCGACATATTCGGGAGTGACGCCTACCGCCTTCATCTCGATGGCGCGGTCGATTGCGCTCTTCTGCGCGCTCGGCGGCAGCGGAGGCGTCGGCGGAGTTGGCGCGGCGATCGCAGCGGCGAGGCCGGGGATGGCGCCGGCGTCCGCGTACTGGACCACGGCTCCGTTCGTACCGGTGAGGACGGCACGCCGCTTCCCATTCGCATCCGGCGGATAGATCTCGACCACGCCCCCCGACGGCGAAGCAAGGACGATCTTGCCGTTGGCGGTCTTCCGCACCACGGAGCCGTCGGCGCCGGCGAGGACGGTAACACCATCCTTCGTTGTGATCGCCGGAGCGGCGGTCTTGGCCACGACTGGCGCGATCGCTGCCGCAGCCGTCTGGACCGAAGTCGATACGCCGCTGGCGATCAGGTGCGGCAGGTCGGCAGGGACCTCGTGCGCCGGATAATAGACCGACGCCGGGAGCTTGGCGGCGGCTGCCTTCTGGGCTGCCGAGCCGGCGGGAGTCACGGTCAGCGCGGCGAGCGGCGCGGCGACCAGCACTGCGCCGGCAAAGACGCCAAGCGCGAACGACCCGGCGACGGGTCCGCGCACCGACTTGCCGTCGAGCACACGGGCGACGCGGCGGGCGAGCGAACTCTTCGAGGGCGCGACGCCGTGGGCGCCGAGCAGGAGGCCGGGGCACTCGTGCCGGGCCACGCCGACGAGCAGCTGAGCGTAATCGGTGTCGGCAATGTCGGCGGCGAGAACGGCGTCATCGGCCGCTTCCTCGCGCAGCTGGTGCGCCTCGCGGGCGAGGATCCACACCAGCGGGTTGAACCAGAACAGCGCCGTCGCGACGCGCGCCAGAAGCAGCTTCACCCAGTCCATGCGCGCGACGTGGGC
>DATDDW010000162.1:0-5571 GCA_036523615.1 Sphingomicrobium sp. | reverse complement strand
ATTGGACGCGACATTGCGGCGACCGAGCCAGAAGAAAGTGGCAGCAACGAGCAGCACTGCCAGCAGCACCACCACCAGTGCCGCCAGCATCTTGCGTGCCGAAAGGCCGCGTGGCTCGTCTTCGTCGTCGACCGCCTGCAGCCACGGCAGCTGCTCGTCATAGGGGCGCGTGTCGCTCACCTTTCGACTCCTTGCGGTCGCCACGGAAGGCCAACGACAGCACAGCTGAAGCGGATCTTCTGCATGCGCTGGCATAGCACTTCCGAATGCGCCTGCGAGGTGGTGCCGATCTGGAATCGGTAGAAGTGTCGCCCGCGCGAGTTGCGGGTCTCGACAACGGTCGCGGGCAGGTGCGTCAATGCCGGGTACGCGCGGACCATGTAGCGCCACCCGAGCTTGGCCTGCTGCCGGCTGCCAAAGGCGCCGATGCGCACGATCCGGCCGGATGCGCCTTGCGACTCCCATGCCGGCCACAGCGTCAGCGGCTTAGGCGGAGCGCTCTCGGTCGGCTCTTCCGTTTCCGCTTTTGTGGCGGTCTCCTTTTCAGCGACTGCCTCTTTCGCCCGATGCGCCGCGCGCGCGTGCTTCACCCGAGCGGATCGCCGCACGACGTGCCGCTCGGCTCTCGGGCGAGCGACCGTCACTTCAGGAAGCGGCGCGGGTTCCACTTCGGGCAGCGCCGGCAGCTGCACTTCGTTCGGATTGGGCACCTGCTGCGCTTGCGGAACCGGTGGCAGCTTGACCGTCGCGCCCGGCGGGCTCGCGCGCACATCGCGTGCGGGCTGCTGACCCTGCTGCGCCCCGAAGCCAATCCAATAGGCTGCGGCGCCGACCAGGAGCAGCGCCGCGCCACAGGCTCCCCATAGTTCCTTGCGCCGCCGCGTCGCCGCGGGCGCCGGCTCATCGGCAAGCCACGGCAGGCGGTCCGAGCCGAGTGCTGCCCGGCTGTCGGTCATGGTCAGCGCATCTCCTCGGTCGCGGCGACCCCCATCAGACTAAGGCCGCTCTTGATGATCTGCCTGACGCCAAAGGCCAATTCCAGCCGGGCGCGAGAAAGTTGTGGATTGTTCTCAACGAGGAAGCGCCGCTCCGGGTCGTCGTTGCCGCGGTTCCACAAGGCGTGAAATTCGCCGGCGAGATCGAGGAGAAAGAAGAGAATGCGGTGCGGCTCGTGAGCCATCGCCGCCCCCTCGACGACGCGCGGATATTGCGCGGCGCGCTTGACCAGCGCGAGTTCTTCGTCGTCGAGCAGATCGAGATCAGCCTTCGCGCCAAGGTCCACGCCCGCCTCGGCCGCCTTGCGCTTCAATGAGCTGATCCGCGCGTGGGCGTACTGGACGTAGAACACCGGATTGTCCTTCGATGCTTCGACCACCTTGGCGAAGTCGAAATCCAAGGGCGTGTCGGCGCGCTTGGTCAGCATCATGAAGCGCACGACGTCCTTGCCGACCTCGTTCACCACGTCGGCCAGAGTGACGAAGTCGCCCGCGCGCTTGCTCATCTTGACCGGTTCGCCGCCGCGGAACAGCCGCACCATCTGCACCAGTTTGACGTCGAGATCGACGCGGCCGTCGGTCAGCGCTTTGACCGCCGACTGGACGCGCTTGACCGTGCCGGCATGGTCCGCGCCCCAGATGTTGACGAGGTGGTCGGCGCCCTGCGCCTTCTCCCAATGGTAAGCGGCGTCCGAGCCGAAATAGGTCCAGCTCCCGTCCGACTTCTTCATCGGCCGGTCCTGGTCGTCGCCGAACTGGCTCGACTTGAACAAGGTGAGCTCGACCGGCTCCCACTCGTCGTCGGGGTCGAGGCTCTTGGGCCGCTCGAGCACGCCCTGGTAGACGAGGCCCTTGTCGAGCAGCACCTGCATCGCCCGCTCCACGGCGCCGGACTGCTGCAGCTCGGCTTCCGAGGCGAACTTGTCGTGATGGATCCCGAGCAGGCCGAGATCGAAGCGGATGAGGTCGAGCATCGCCTTGATCGCCGCCTCGCGGAAGACCGGCAGCCACTGGCTTTCCGGCGCTTCCAGCAAATCGTCGCCATAGTCGGCGGCGAGGAGCACGCCGACCGGCTTCAGATATTCGCCCGGGTACATCCCCTCGGGGATGGGGCCGATATCTTCGCCCAGCGCTTCGCGGTAGCGGAGGTAAACCGAGCGGGCGAGCGTATCGACCTGGGCGCCCGCGTCGTTGACATAATATTCCTTGGTGACTCGAAAGCCGGCGGCTTCGAGTACCCGGGCGAGACTGTCGCCGACCACTGCCCCGCGGCAATGGCCCATGTGCAGCGGCCCCGTCGGGTTGGCCGACACATATTCAACGTTGACCCGCTCGTTATTGCCGATGGTCGACAGGCCATACTCCTCGCCCTCGCGCAGGATCGTCCTGAGCTCGTCGCGCCAGGCGTCGGCATTGAGGCGCAGGTTGATGAACCCGGGCCCCGCGATCTCCACCGCCTCGACCGGCGGCAGCGCCTCGAGCTTGGGCTTGATCAGCTCGGCAAGCGCGCGCGGGTTCGTGCCGGCTGTCTTGGCCAGCACCATCGCGGCGTTGGTCGCGAGGTCGCCGTGCGCCGGATCGCGCGGTGGCTCGACCGTGACGTGCTTGCGCTCGAGCCCGCCCGGCAGCGCGCCCTCGCTGACCAGCTCCTCGAGCGCTCCGTCGAGAAGCGCGGCATATTGGGCGTAGAGGCTCAAGACTTAGACACCGGATGCTGGAAAGCGGCGCCTCTAGCGCAGCGGCGGCGGCACGTCACGCACCGCGCTCGTACGGTCCCGCCGCGAAGTTTGCCTCACCGGTGCGGCTTATCTGCGTCCTGATCGTTTTATCGGCCGATTCCCCAAAGCGGGCCGCGCTGGCGACGCGACGCTGCAAGCCCCTGATCAGAGGACGATTTTGATGGAATTGAGTTTGTTCCGTTCGTGGAGTTCGCGTCAGTTCGCAATCGATCTGGGGACTGCAAACACCTTGGTTTACGTACCGGGCGAAGGGATTGTGGTCGACGAGCCCTCCGTAGTCGCGGTCGAGCTCGTCAATGGCGTTCAACAGGTCAGGGCCGTGGGCGTCGACGCCAAGACCCTGATCGGCAAGACCGGCGAGAATATCCGCACCTGCCGCCCCTTGAGTGACGGTGTGATCAAGGATCTCGACCTGACCGAGCAGATGATCCGCCACTTCATCACCAGGGCCGCCGGCGGGCGGCCGCTGATGTCGCGAGGGCCGGAAATCGCCATCGGCGTGCCCGCCGCTTCGACCGAGGTCGAGCGCCGCGTCATCCAGGCTGCGGCGCTCAACGCCGGCGCGCGCGAAGTGTGGCTGATCGAGGAGCCGATGGCCGCGGCGATCGGCGCGGGACTGCCGGTGGACGAGCCGGTCGGCTCGATCGTCGTTGACATTGGTGGCGGGACGACAGGCGTCGCCATCATCGCGCTCAAGCGCGCCACGTACAGCATCTCCGAGCGCGTCGGCGGCGACAAGATGGACGAGGCGATCGCCGCTTATGTGCGCATGAAGTACAATCTCGAAATCGGCGCCGTATCGGCGGAGCGGATCAAGCAGGAGATCGGCTCCGCGTCTCCCGTGTCCGACGGCACGGCCATCAAGGGCCACGTAGGCGGTCGCGACGTCACCGCCGGAAGCCTTCGCGAAATCGAGCTGACCGGTGACGAGATGGCCGAGGCGCTAAGCGATGTCGTCCAGCAAATCACGGACGTCGTCTCGCGCGCGCTGGGCAACGCCGGGGCGGAAATCGCCTCGGACATCATCAATCACGGCCTCGTCCTCACCGGCGGAGGATCGCTGCTCAGGAACATCGATACGGTGCTTCGCGACAAGACGGGGCTCCCCGTCCGAGTGGCCGACGACCCGCTGAAATGCGTCGCGCTCGGCGCCGGCCGGGCGCTCGAGGACCCCGACTACCGAAGCCAGCTCCACGCCAGTTCACGAGCCATATAGCCTCACCCTTCGGCAAGCATCGCATCGATCCTTTGGGAGCTCCTGCGAGACCTCGGCTGGCACCGTCGTCAACCATTTGAGGAGACGGCTTGGTAAGCCATTGCACCCTATTCCTGCCCCCTTGTTCCCAGTGGGAGGCGGGCAATGAAGCCTTACATCCTTGGTGCAATATTCGTCTGGTTCGTCTGCGGCTTCGCCGGCGCGGTGCTGCTCGGCCAGGACCGCGTGGACGTCCCGACGATCGCCGGCGGGCCGATCGCCTTGTGGAACGGCTTCAATAAGCCGGTGAGCTAAGTCTGGATCAGCGGCTGGGCGAAAGCCTGGCCCTGCCCTTCCGGGAAACTTCAGAAGCGGCCCGCGGGGAGGTTCACCGGTCCGACCAGCTCCTCGTGCCGCGCGATCGCGAAGCGGTCGGTCATGCCGGCGATGAAATCGGCGATGGTGCGCAATTGCTCGATCCCGCCTTCGCTGCGTTGCCAGTCCTCGGGAAGCCGCGACGGGTCAGCGCGATAGGTGGCGGCGAGACCTGCAATCACCCGTTCGGCTTCCTCGCGCACCGGCTGGAGCTCGGGCAGATCGTACAGCCGCGAATGGAGGAAGCGCTTGAGCTTGAGCTCCTCGGCGGCAAGCGCTTGCGAGAAGCCGGCGAGCTGCGCACCGGCAGCGCGGACGTCGTCGATCGTCTCGACGCCGGCTTCGCCGACGCGCCGCGCCGTTTCCGCGAGCACGTCCTCGACCATCGTGCCGATCATGTCGCGGACCAGCGCGCGCTGTCTCTTTTCGAGCGAAATGCCGGGATGGCGCTCGGCGATCGCCTCCCATAGCCGCTTGACCAGCGGCAATTGGATCAACTCGTCGATGTTGAGCAGGCCCGCGCGCAAGCCATCGTCGATGTCGTGGTTGTCGTAGGCGATGTCGTCGGCGATCGCCGCGACCTGCGCCTCGAGCGACGACCAAGTGCCGAGTTCCAGGTCCCACTCGGCATTGGCTTCGGCCATCGCCCAGCTCGGCTGCTCGATGGGGCCGTTGTGCTTGGCCAGCCCTTCGAGCGTTTCCCAGCTGAGGTTCAATCCGTCGAAGCCGGGATAGGGCGTCTCGAGCCGTGTCACGATGCGCAGCGTCTGCGCATTGTGGTCGAACCCTCCGGCGTCAGCCAAGGCGGCGCTCAGCGCATCCTCGCCTGCGTGGCCAAACGGCGGGTGCCCAAGATCGTGGGCGAGGCACAAAGCCTCGGTCAGGTCTTCGTTCAGCCCGAGCGCGCGAGCGATCGTCCGGCCGATCTGGGCGACTTCGAGGCTGTGCGTCAGGCGGACGCGGAAATGATCGCCGTCGGGCGCGACGAAGACCTGCGTCTTGTGGCGCAGACGGCGGAAGGCGACCGAGTGGATGATGCGGTCGCGGTCGCGCTGGAAAATGTCGCGCGGACCGCGCGGGCCCGGATCATGTTCGCGGTAGAGCCGGCCGCGCGATCGCGACGGATGGGCGGCGACAGCCTCCGGGAGCCTCATTGAGTGCCGAGTGGCACAATCGTATCGGCTTGAGAATTGCTATATCTAAACGCGTCGATGCCCACCGTGTGGAGGTCGTCGGCGAAGATTTCCGCGTCGGACGGACCGCGGAA
>DATDDW010000161.1:0-2915 GCA_036523615.1 Sphingomicrobium sp. | reverse complement strand
CGCGCCGATGGCGGCGACGGCAATCAGAGCGGCGATCAGACCATATTCGATGGCCGTCGCGCCCTCGGTATTTTTGATCAGCTTCACAAACTTGGCCATCTTGCGGTCTCCAGTGACTTCTTCGATTGGATGAACCCCACCTGCGCAACAACCCCGGCGTAGGTTGAGGTGGATTCTCCACCGGCATGGTTGAAAAAGGGCAAAGATTGGGGCTGCGCCAACATTAACTTTTGTTCATGTCAGCAGGCCTATTGGCCGAACAGCTCCTCAAGCTGGCTGGCGAGCCGGCGCAGCGGCTTGGTCGCGTTGCTCCACTCGGGCGGAAGCGGGCTCTTGTTCGCGTTGGAGCGCTCACGCTGCTGCTGCGGCGGGGCGAAGGCCGTCGGCAACGCCGGCCCGCGCGCCCGGTCCACGGACAGCGCGGAAGTCATGAAGCTGCGCCAGATTTCGGCGGGAACGGTCCCGCCGACCACTTTGCCAAGCGATTTATTGTCGTCGCGGCCGACCCACACGCCAACCACCAGATCGCCGGCAAAGCCGACGAACAGGGCATCGCGATTCTCCTGCGTGGTGCCAGTCTTGCCGAAGGTGGGGATCGCCAGCGCGGCGCGGCGGCCGGTGCCCTCGTTCGCCGCCGCATAAAGCAGGTCGAGCATCGGCGCCCAGTCGCGCCGGCGATCGAGAGCGCCGCCGCTGCCACGGAAGAAAGCGCTCAGGCCTTCAGGCGTGGCCGTCTGTTGGAGCCCCCGAGCGACGATGGGATAATGGCCGCTGGCAATCGCCGCGTAGGCCGACGTCAGCTCGAGCAGGCTGACGCCCGCGGTCCCCAGCGCCAGGCTCGGCTTGTCGGGCAGCGGGGTCGAAATGCCGAGGTCGCGCGCGGCGCGGATCACATTGTCCCGACCGACCGCCTGCGCGAGCCGCACGGTCGCCGCATTGCTCGACCGGGCGAACGCCTCGCGCAGCGTGATCTTGCCGCGATAGACGCGGTCGCTGTTGACCGGAGTCCAGCCGCCGATGGTGATCGGCTCGTCCTCGATCATGCTATCGGGCGTCCAGCCCGAGCGCAGCGCAGCGAGATAGACGAAGAGCTTGAACGCCGAACCCGGCTGGCGCCTCGCCTGGGTCACCCGGTTGAACGGCGACTGCGCGTAGCTCTTGCCGCCGACCATCGCCACCACCTCGCCGTCCGGTCGCATCGCGACCAGCGCGGCCTGCGCTCCGCCAGGTGCACGCATCACTGCCCGCTCGGCGAACCGCTGCAGCGTCCAGTCGAGCGTCGTCGGCACCCTCACCTGGCCGAAATCGGCGTCGAACGCCTGCTGCGCATAGGGCGTGACCCAGTCGGCGAAATAGGTGCCGCTCGGCACTTTCGAATTGCGGATCACGGGCCGCGCCGGCCGCACCGCGCGCGCCCGCGCCGGGCTGATCGCGCCGGTGTCGGCCATTGCTGCAAGCACCAGCCGGGAACGGTCCTGCGCGCCCTGGAGGTTGTGCGTCGGCGCAAGGCGCGAGGGCGCCTGCACCATTCCGGCAAGCATCGCTGACTGGGCGAGGTTCAGCTTGTCTGGTTCGCGGTTGAAATAATGGTGAGCCGCGGCACGAAGGCCGTAAACGCCGTCGCCGAAATAGACGCTGGAGAGATAGCGCGAGAGGATCTCCTGCTTGCTCAGCCACGCCTCGAGCCAGAAGGCGATGATCACCTCCTGCGCCTTGCGCTTGATCGTGCGGTCGCCCGACAGGAAGTTGGTCTTGGCCAGTTGCTGGGTGATGGTGCTGCCGCCCTGGCGCACCCCGCCGCCGCGTACGTCGGCGAGCAGCGCGCGCGCGATGCCGTGGAGATCGATCCCCCAGTGACGATAGAAGCGCCGGTCCTCGATCGAGACGAACGCCGCCGGCGTCAGCGGGTTGAGCCTGGTGACGTCGACCGGCGCTTCCTTGATCGCCCCGTGGCGGGCGATCGGATGGCCGTCGTCGGACAGCAGCAGGACCGCCGGGTCGGGCAGCGGCTCAAGCGCTCGCGACAAAGGCGCGGTGATCACCAGCCAGACGAGCGTGATCAGCACCAGCGCCGAGATCGAATAGAGGTAGATCGGCCAGCGGCGCCGCTTCGCCGGCTTGAGGTCGAGCTCGAGCTGCTGGTCGTCGGACGCCGCGTCGTGCGCAGGCGGCTCGGGCGCAAAGGGGTCGGGCAGCGCTTCGACCGGTACTCCGCCGCGGCTCCAGATCCCGTCTCTGTCGGCCATTAGGGTCCGGACTAACCTCTCACCCTGAGCTGCGGAGTCGCCACTGCTTTACTTCACTAAAACACTCAAGGCCATATATCCAGACGCTTGCTGAATGGCCGCTTGCAGCTAAAGCGACGCGCCATGCGGCGCCTGCTAGCACTGCTCGCCATCCTCTCGCTCGGGCTCGCTCCTGCCGCGTGCCGGCAGAAGCCCGAGGGCACCGTCCGCGTGCTCGTCATCGGCGGCGAACCCAAGCTGCGCGATCCGGCCGCCGGGCCGTTGTCGCCAGCCGACGCGGTCCTCGTCGGCAATGTCGCCCAGGGCCTCGTCAGCTTCGATGCGTCGGGCAATATCGTACCGGGCCTCGCCGAACGGTGGAACGTCAGCGACGACGGGCTGAGCTACATCTTCCGCATCGCCTCGGCGCAATGGCCGGACGGCAGGAAGATCACCGCCGACCAGATCGCCCGGCTGCTCAAGCGGTCGATCGGCGCGCGCAGCCGCAATCCGCTCAAGGATTCGCTCGGGGCGATCACCGACATCGTCTCGATGACCGACCGGGTGATCGAAATCCATCTCGGCGCGCCGCGCCCCAACCTGCTGTCGTTGCTCGCCCAGCCGGAGATGGCGATCGTCCGCGGCGGCGTTGGCAGCGGCCCCTTCGTCCTGTCACCGCAGCGCGGTCCC
>DATDDW010000160.1:0-6293 GCA_036523615.1 Sphingomicrobium sp. | reverse complement strand
GCCGATGAAGCCAGTCGGTCTCGACGATCCGCGCACCGGCCGCTGGCCCTATGCCGTCGTCCAGCTGCGCCAGGACAATGCGCTCGGCACCTTGTGGAACATGGTCGGCTTCCAGACCAAGCTGAAGCACGGCGAGCAGGTCCGCATCTTCCGCACGATCCCCGGGCTGGAGAATGCCGAGTTCGCGCGATTGGGCGGGATCCACCGCAACAGCTTCATCAACTCGCCGCGGCTGCTCGGCGTCGAGCTTCGTCTCAAGTCGAAACCGCACATCCGCTTCGCGGGGCAGATCACCGGCTGCGAGGGCTATGTCGAAAGCGCGGCCATCGGCCTCCTCGCCGCGCGTTTTGCTGCGGCCGAGCTATCCGGCGAGACGGTCGCTCCACCGCCCGTGCAAACCTCGCTCGGCGCGCTGCTCGGCCACATCACCGGTGGCGCCAATGCCGAGACCTATCAGCCGATGAACGTCAATTTCGGGCTGATGCCGCCACTCCAGGGCCGCTGGAAACGCGCCGAGCGCAAGAAGGCCTACACCGACCGCGCGCGTGCAGCCTTCGCCGTCTGGGCCGAGCAGCTGAAGGTCGTCGAACCCGCCTAATTGTCGCTGCTGTCGCTGCTTTCCTGCTCGGCGATCTGCGGTGCCGCGCGGGCGCAGCTGCACGTCTTATGCTTCGGCGGTGGAGCGGCGGTGGTGGCGAACTCCGCCGCGGTCAGCCAGCCGCTGTGGTCGCCATCAGCGCCCTGGAACTTGGCGATGGCCTTGGCCGCATATTCCTGGAACGAGAGCAGGCCGTTGTGGTCGACGTCGAGCTTGTCGAAATAGCGGCGGCGGGCAGCAAAATATTCGTCGGACTCGATCTTGCCGTCCTTGTTCTTGTCGGCGCGGCTGAACCTCTTCTCCTCGCGCGATTTGGGGCTCGCCTCGGGTGCCTCGAGCGGAGCGCCGCTGATCATCGATGCGGAGAAGGCGCGGGGCTGCGGCGCCGACGGCAGAGCGCTGCGATCCGCGGCGCGCGACTGCCAGATGAGGAAAGCACCCGTCAGCAGCAGGAAGCAGGCCGCGGCGCCGGCGAAGAAACGGAGCATCGGAATCTCCTTCACCCAAGGAGATTCGGCACGTGCACATGCTCCGTAATGGAGCGGTTTCTGTCAACTACAGCCGGGGAATGCGTCCGCTGAGGCGGTGGCGCAACATTGCCGCGGCGCGTCCCGGAGTGCCTTCGCGCTCGAACGGCTCGCCGCGCCGACAGTCGCGAACGGCCACGACCGCAAGCGCGGACAAGGGCCGCAAGGGCCCGGGAAACCGCACGCCGCCGAGGCTACGCGCGAAACCGCGCGCCTGGTCGAGGAGCATCGCCCGCGATTGCGGATCGCTGCAGTGGCGCGCGGCATCGACCAGCGTCCACAGACCGCCGGCGCCCCCGATGCGTTCGTTCGCTTGACCGATGGCGCGCGCGGCGAGTCCGAACAACAGATTCCCCCGCAGCCAGATCGCTTCCCCGGTCTCCGGCGTCCAGGGAAAGGGATCGAACAGCCGGAGCCAACCGGCCTCTAGCGCCGCAAGCTCACGCCCGCTGATGCCGCGCGGCAGCAGCTCGCGCTCGGCCGCCTGCAGCCGCGGCTCGGCCGGAGCGGTTGCACGGTCATCGAGTTCCTCGAGCCGGTCGCGCCACCAGGCGAGGCGAATCTGGCCGAGCATCGGTTCGGTCGTGGTGCGCACGACATCGCCCATTGCGCGGTCGATCCCGAACACTGCGGCGAGCGCTCCCCGATCGCGCAGCGGAACATAGGTCAGCGCCAGTCCGAGATCGGCGCCGAGCATCGCTTATCGATAGCAGACGGCCTTCACCGCCTCGACCACCTCCGACGCCTTGATCAGCGCCAGCTTCTCGAGGTTGGCGGCATAGGGCAGCGGCACGTCAACGTCGGTCACCCGAAGCACCGGCGCGTCGAGGTCGTCGAAGCCCTCGGTCATGGCGATGGCGATGAGCTCCGAGCTGATCGAGCAGACCGGCCAGCCTTCCTCGACCACGACCATGCGGTTGGTGCGCTTCAGGCTTTCGAGTACCGTCGCCTTGTCGAGCGGGCGCAACGTCCGGAGGTCGATCACCTCGGCGTTGATGCCCTGCCCCATCAGCTCCTGCGCCGCTTCCAGTGCCACCCCGACGCCGATCGAGTAGCTGACGATGGTGACGTCCTTGCCCGGACGGACGACCCGCGCCTTGCCGATCGGGAGCACATAATCGTCCAGCTGCGGCACATCGAAATGCTGGCCGTAGAGCAGCTCGTTCTCGAGGAACACGACCGGATCGTCGGTGCGGATAGCCGCCTTCAAGAGGCCCTTGGCGTCGGCGGCGCTGTACGGCGCGATCACCACCAGGCCCGGCACATGCGCGTACCAGCTTCCGTAATTCTGGCTGTGCTGGGCGGCGACACGCGCCGCGGCGCCGTTGGGCCCGCGGAACACGATCGGGCAGCGCATCTGCCCGCCCGACATGTAATTGGTCTTGGCCGCCGAATTGATGATGTGGTCGATCGCCTGCATGGCGAAATTGAAGGTCATGAATTCGACGATGGGACGGAGCCCGCCCATCGCCGCTCCGGTGCCGAGCCCGGCAAAGCCATATTCGGTGATGGGCGTGTCGACCACGCGCTTGGGCCCGAACTCCTGCAACAGGTTCTGCGTGACCTTGTACGCGCCCTGGTACTCCGCGACTTCCTCGCCCATCACGAACACTCGGCTATCGGCCCGCATCTCCTCGGCCATCGCGTCGCGCAGCGCCTCGCGCACCGTCAGCGTCACCAGCGGCGTGCCTTCGGGCACTTCCGGTTCGTCATGCGTATGGGCGACATCGGCGACGAGGTCGCGCGCCGCGGTTTCGAACACATGCGGCGTCGGTGTCGCCTCATCTTGCTGCGATGCCGGGATTGGGACGCCTTCAGAGTCTTGCGTGCGGTCCTTGGCCGGCTCCGCGGGTGCCACAGCCGGAGCGGAAGGCGCTTCGCTGACCTGCTCGCCGTCCCCGGCGAGGATCGCGATCGGCTGGCCGACCTTCACCCCATCGGTGCCTTCGGGGACGAGGATCTTGGCGATCTTGCCCTCGTCGACCGCTTCGAACTCCATTGTCGCCTTGTCGGTCTCGATCTCGGCGAGGATATCCCCCGACTTCACCTCGTCGCCTTCCTTGACCAGCCATTTGGCGAGGGTGCCCTCCTCCATGGTCGGCGACAGCGCCGGCATCTTGAGTTCGACCGGCATCAGTAATGCCCCACCAGCACGTCGGTGTAGAGTTCGGCCGGATCGGGCTCCGGCGCATCTTCGGCGAACTTGGCGGCGCCGACGACGATGTCCTTGATCCCCCTATCGATCGCCTTGAGCTCCTCTTCCTTGACGCCCATCGCTTCGAGCTCGCGCTCGGCGTGGCTGATCGGGTCGCGATGCTCGCGCACCTCCTGCACCTCCTCACGCGTACGGTAGCGCGCCGGGTCGCTCATTGAATGACCGCGGTAGCGGTAGGTCATGAACTCGATCAGGATCGGGCCCTTGCCGCCGCGCACCCAGTCGAGTGCGACGTCGGCCGCGCCGCGCACGGCAAGCACGTCCATGCCGTCGACTTGCAGCCCGGGAATGCGGAAGCTCTCGCCGCGACGGTAGAGCAGAGGTTCGGAGTGCGAGCGCTCGATGCTCGTGCCCATCGCATATTTGTTGTTTTCGATCGCGTAGATCACCGGCAAGTTCCACAGCTTGGCCATGTTGAACGCCTCGTAGACCTGGCCCTGGTTGACCGCCCCGTCGCCGAGATAGGTCAGGCACACCCCGCCGTCCTCGGCATATTTGTGCTTGAACGCGAGGCCGGTGCCCAGCGGCACCTGGGCGCCGACGATCCCATGGCCGCCGTAGAAGCCATGGTCGACGCTGAACATGTGCATCGACCCGCCCTTGCCCTTCGAAATGCCGGCGGCGCGCCCCGTCAGCTCGGCCATGATCACCTTGGGGTCGATGCCGTAGGCGAGCATGTGGCCGTGGTCGCGGTAGCCGGTGATCACGCTGTCCTTGCCGACCGTCATGGCCGATTGGAGCCCGACGGCGACGGCTTCCTGGCCGATGTAGAGGTGGCAAAACCCGCCGATCAGGCCGAGGCCGTAAAGCTGACCCGCGCGCTCCTCGAAGCGGCGGATGAGCAGCATCTCGCGGTAGAATTTGAGCAGCTGGTCCTTGTCGGCCTTATAACGCTGCGGCTGCGGCGGGCGCTCGATCTTCGGCTCTTGAGGCGCCGAACTTGTGGTTTTCGGTTTCGCGGAACGCGCCACGGTCTCTCTCTCGGCTGGCAAAGGCGGTCGAGCCTATAGGAGTGGCCGCACTAAGCGGCAACATCGACTAGTCGAGCGGGACGATGACCTCATCGGGGCGGACGAGCCCAAGGTCCTTGCGCACCAGCTCGTCGGCCATGTCGGGATCAGCCTTGTTCGGGTCGAGCAGCTGCGAGCGGTGTTTGAGCTGCGCGCGTTCCTGTTCCAGCTTGCCGAGCTCGGCCTGCCGCTCCTTCAATGCACGGTGATAGCCGCCCCAGGCGAGGATCCCGTTGGGGCCGGCGATCGCATGGCCGGCGAAGGTGCCGACGATGATCAGCGCCAGCGCCGGTGCCGCCGAGCGGCGGATCAATCCGAAACTCTTTGTCGCTCCCCCCATAGCGAGAGAAAGGAATCACGAAGGAGTCACGAAGGCAAGCGAAAAGAATACTTTGGTGAATATCTACTGGATAAAGCTGTGGATTAGCTGGGATTATAGGCTTTGAGCGCGGCCCGGCCCGGATAGCGGGCCGCACCGCCAAGCTCCTCCTCGATGCGCAGCAGCTGGTTGTATTTCGCGGTGCGGTCCGACCGCGCCAGGCTTCCCGTCTTGATTTGCCCGCAGGAGAGCGCGACCGCGAGGTCGGCAATGGTCGAATCCTCGGTCTCGCCCGAGCGGTGCGACATCACCGCGGTGTAGGCGTTGGTCTGCGCCAACCGCACCGCCTCGATCGTCTCGGTCAGGGTGCCGATCTGGTTGACCTTGATCAGGATCGAATTGGCGATGCCGTGGTCGATCCCCCATTGCAGGCGCTTCACATTGGTGACGAACGCGTCGTCGCCGACCAATTGGACGCGATTGCCTAGCTTGTCGGTGATCGCCTTCCACCCTTCGGCATCGTCCTCGGCCATGCCGTCCTCGATCGAGGCGATCGGATAGTCCCGCGCGAGCTCGACATAATAGTCGGCCATCTCGACCGGGCTGAGGCTTTTGCCTTCGCCGGCAAGCTCGTAGCGGCCATCCTTGAAGAATTCGCTCGCCGCCGGGTCGAGCGCGAGCAGCACGTCCTTGCCCAGGCTGTATCCGGCGGCATTGACCGCCTCGCCGATGAAGTCGAGCGCGTCGCGCGCCGTGTTCAGCGCCGGGGCGAAGCCGCCTTCGTCGCCCACGGCTGTTGAAAGCCCCCTGTCGTGCAGCGCGCTCTTCAGTGCGTGGAACACCTCGGCACCGCAGCGCAATGCTTCGGCGAAGTTCGGCGCTCCCACGGGCATCACCATGAATTCCTGGAAATCGATCGGGTTGTCGGCGTGGACGCCGCCGTTGACGATGTTCATCATCGGCACCGGCAGCAGGTTCGCGTCGACTCCGCCGACGTAGCGGTAGAGCGGCATGCCGAGCGCGTCCGCAGCGGCTTTCGCGCTCGCTAGGCTGACGCCGAGGATTGCGTTGGCGCCGAGCCGGCCCTTGTTGTCGGTGCCGTCGATGGCGATCATCTCCGCGTCGATTGCCGCCTGATCCTCGGCATCCATGCCGACGATCGCTTGCGCGAGCTCGCCGTTCACGGCCTCGACCGCCTTGCCGACGCCCTTCCCGCCCCAGCGGCTCTTATCGCCGTCGCGAAGCTCCACGGCTTCGTGAGCGCCCGTCGAGGCGCCCGACGGCACCGCTGCCCGGCCCATGCTCCCGTCCTCGAGAGTCACGTCGACTTCCACGGTCGGATTGCCCCGGCTGTCGAGGATCTGACGCGCGTGGATGTCGACGATTGCAGTCATGGCTTTCCTTCTTGCGCCGGCGTAACAATATCAGGGTACGCGAGGCGCTATAGGCCGAGCGTCGGGCCGTGCAACTTTCGCTTCCGCGGCCCGGAACGAAGGCCGACGCGTCCGGGTTGAAGTGCGGATGTAAGGAGGAACTCGCGATGGCTGACCAGAACACCGCTGCATTGCCCGAAGGAACCGACAAAGTGATCGAGGGCGCCGCCAATACAGGCGCCATCGCGACC
>DATDDW010000159.1:0-3443 GCA_036523615.1 Sphingomicrobium sp. | reverse complement strand
CCGCGGTCCTGGAGCACGCCCAACGTAGGCACCAGCTTGTGCAGCTCGGGCATGCCGTTGGCGCGCGGGCCCTGGAAGCGAACTACTACTACTACATCGCGGTCGAGCTCGCCGGCCTTGAACGCCTCGAGCACCTCATTCTGGTCGGCAAAGCAGCGGGCCGGCGCCTCGATCAGCCAGCGCTCCTCGTCGACCGCGCTGGTCTTGAAGATTCCGCGGCCGAGATTGCCGCTGACGAAGCGCATCCCGCTCTCGGCCTGGAACGGATCGGTGGCCGGACGGAGCATGTCGGTATCGGCGCTATCTTCGGCGCTCTTCCAAACCAGCTCATCGCCGTGAAGCTCGGGATTGCCCACCCAGGCGGCCATTGAATCCGCGCCGGCGGTCAGCGTATCGCTGTGGATCAGTCCCTCCCGGCCCAGCGTGTAAGTCACGAACGCCATTCCGCCCGCGTCCTGAAAGTCGTTCACGTCCTTCGAGCCGTTTGGATAGATCCGGGCGATCAGCGGCACGGCGGCCGACAAATCGGTGAAATCCTGCCAATCGATCAGGATTCCCGCCGCGCGGGCGATCGCCGGCAGGTGGATCGTGTGATTGGTCGACCCGCCCGTGGCGAGCAGCCCGACCATCGCATTCACGATCGCTTTCTCGTCGACGACCTGCCCCAGCGGCCGCTCGCCGCTCTTCGCCAGCTCCGCCAGCCGATGCACGGCAGCGCGCGTCAGGGCTTGGCGCAGCGGCGTACCGGGATTGATGAAGGCCGCGTTGGGGATGTGCAGCCCCATCAGCTCCATCATCATCTGGTTGGAATTGGCGGTGCCGTAGAAGGTGCAGGTGCCGGGCGCGTGATAGGAGCGGCTCTCGGCCTTGAGCAGCTCGTCCCGGCCGACCTGCCCTTCGGCATAGAGCTGGCGGATGCGCTGCTTCTCCTTGTTGGGGAGCCCAGACGGCATCGGCCCGCCCGGGACGAGCAGGACCGGCAAATGGCCGAAGCGGAGCGCGCCGATCAGCAGCCCGGGCACGATCTTGTCACAAATGCCGAGCAGCGCCGCGGCGTCGAACATGCCGTGGCTGAGTGCGATTGCCGTCCCCATGGCGATGACGTCGCGGCTGAACAGCGACAGGTCCATGCCGGCCTGCCCCTGAGTCACGCCATCGCACATCGCCGGCACTCCGCCGGCGACCTGCGCCGTTGCCCCTACTTCGCGGGCGAAGATCTTCATCTGCTCGGGGTAGCGGCCGTAGGGTTGATGCGCCGAGAGCATGTCGTTGTAAGCGGTTACAATTCCGATGTTCGGACCGGCGAGGTGGCTGATCGCCTCCTTGTCTTCGCCCGAGGCGGCGAAGCCGTGGGCGAAATTGCCGCAGCTCAGGCGCGGACGGTTGATGCCGCGCTCCTTCTGCTCGGCCATCAGCTCGAGATAGCGCCGCCGCGTCGGCTTGGATCGTTCGATGATCCGGTCGGTGACTGCGGCGACGGTAGGGTTGAGAGCCATGGTGCGCCTTTACTCGTGCCAGCTGTGGCCGTCGCGCTCGGTCAGCGCGATTGCCGCCGAGGGCCCCCACGTACCGGCAGCATAAGGCCGTGGGAGAATCCCCTTCTCGGCCCAGGCCGCGCGAATGCGGTCGACCCACAGCCATTGCGCCTCGACCTCGTCGCGGCGGACGAACAAGGTCGGGTCGCCCTCGATCAGGTCGAGCAGCAGCCGCTCATAGGCGATCCGGCGGCGATACTCGCTGAACGCATTGGCGAGACCGATGTCGAGCGGGATTTCGCGCAGGCGCACGCCCTGCCGGTCGAGCCCCGGAGTCTTCGCCATCAGCCTTAGCTCGATCGACTCCTCCGGCTGCAGGCCGATGATCAGCTTGTTCGGCCGGGTCGTCGCGCCGCGCGAGGCGAAGATCGAATAAGGCACGTCGCGGAACTGGATGAAGATCTCGGTGTCGCGCATCGGCATGCGCTTGCCCGTGCGCAGGTAGAAGGGCACCCCTTTCCAGCGCCAATTGTCAATGTGCACCTTGAGCGCGACGAAGGTCTCGGTGCTGCTCTCGTGGCCGATCTCCTCGGCGTAGCCCGGGACCGGCTCGCCATCGATTGCGCCGCGCGTGTACTGGCCGGTGACGGTCAGCGCCTCGGCATCGGCGCCGGTGATTGGACGCAGGGCGCGGAGCACCTTGACCTTCTCGTCGCGGACCGCGGTCGCGTTGAAGTCGGTCGGCGGCTCCATCGCCACCAGCGCGAGCAGCTGCAGCATGTGGTTCTGGACCATGTCGCGAAGCGCGCCCGCCTGATCGTAATAATCCCCCCTGCCCTCGAGCCCGATGGTTTCGGCGACGGTGATCTGCACATGCTCGATATGCGTGCTGTTCCACAGCGGCTCGAACATCGAATTGGCGAACCGAAGAGCAATGAGGTTCTGGACCGTCTCCTTGCCGAGATAATGGTCGATGCGGAACGTCCGGTCCTCGGGGAATGCGGCGGCGACCGCATCGTTGATCTCGCGGCTCGATTCGAGGTCGGTGCCGAGCGGCTTTTCCAGCGCCATGCGCACGGTCGGGCAGGCGAGGCCCGCGGCGGCGAGGCCGTCGATCGTCGGCTTGAACAGCGACGGCGCAGTCGACAGGAAGATGCCGACGCCGTGGCACGGATCGCCGACCATCTTGGCGAGGCGCTCGAAGCCGGCCGGGTCCTTGATGTCGACCGCGACATAGTGAAGCCGGGCGAGGAACCGCCCGGCCACGCCCGGCTGGTAGAAGCCTTCGGGCAGATGCTCCTGCAGCGCCGCGCTGGCACGCTCGCGGAACGCGGCGTCGTCGAGCTCGGTGCGCGCGGTGCCGATGATCCTCAGCTCGTTCGGCAGCAACCCGTCCGAATCGAGCGCATAGAGCGAAGGCAGCAGCATGCGCCGGGCAAGGTCGCCGGTCGCTCCGAACAGCAGCAGCGTGGATACGCGCTCAGCCATGGTGAGCGCCGTTAGCCGTTAGCCGCCTTAGAGGTAAGTGCGCATTGCTCACCACCAGGTGGCGTAGAGCGCAATCAGGATCAGGATGACGCTGCCGATCGCGTAGAGCACGATCACGACGATATCGATGGTCGCCAGGTTCATCGCGGTCCCCTCGGGCCCTGGAGCGGGCGCCGCGAACAGTCGAGCGCTGCGGCGGAAAGTCAATGACGAAGACGCATTCGGCGGGCTCGGGGCCGCACTTTGACTGGCGCGGCGGTTCGCATAGGACGCCGCGGTGAGCGAGCCGATTTACGCGGGAGTCGAGCTGGGCGGCACGAAGTGCGTCGCGATTCTGGCGCGCGGGCCCGGCGAGATCGTCGAGCGCCAAGTCATCCCGACGACCAGCCCCGAAGAGACGCTCGGCGCGATCGAGCGTCAGCTGCTCAAGTGGCACGCCGCGCACGGCTTTGCCTCGCTCGGGATCGCCAGCTTCGGCCC
>DATDDW010000158.1:0-9508 GCA_036523615.1 Sphingomicrobium sp. | reverse complement strand
GAGAGAGTCCCGACCGCCCTTTCTTTTCGTGTGCCGTGCGGGCTTAGCGCTTCGAGAACTGGAAGCTGCGGCGGGCCTTGGCGCGACCGTACTTCTTGCGCTCGACGACGCGCGGGTCGCGGGTCAGGAAGCCGGCCTGCTTGACGGTGGTCCGGAGCGCCGGCTCGAAGCGGGTCAGCGCCTGGGCGATGCCGTGCTTGACCGCTCCCGCCTGGCCCGAGAGGCCGCCGCCCTTGACCGTCGCCTCGACGTCATACTGGCCCTGGCGGCCGGCGACGTCGAACGGCTGGTTGATCACGAGGCGGAGCGTCGGACGGGCGAAATAGGTTTCCTGCTCGCGCCCGTTGATCACGATCTTGCCCGAGCCGGGCTTGAGCCAGACGCGCGCGACCGCGTCCTTGCGGCGGCCGGTGGCGTAGGCGCGGCCGTACTTGTCGAGCTGCTGCTCGCGCAGCGGCGCCGCTTCGGCCGGCGGAGGCGCAGCCGGAGTTTCCTCGGCGGCCGGCGCTTCGGGCTCCGGCGCGGGGGGCGGAGCGGGAGTGGCGCCGAGCTGCTCGGCAATAGTTTCGCGAGTATCGGACATTTATGCGCCCACCTTGTTCTTGCGGTTCATGCCCGCGACGTCGAGGTTTTGCGGGTTCTGGCCGCCGTGCGGATGCTCGGTGCCGGAATAGATGTGCAGCGCGCGCATCTGATCGCGGCCCAGCGGCCCGCGCGGGATCATCCGCTCGACCGCCTTTTCGAGAATGCGCTCGGGGAAGCGGCCCTCGAGCACCTTGCCGGCAGTGACGCCCTTGATGCCGCCAGGAAAGCCGGTGTGTTTGTAATAGGTCTTCTGCTCGAGCTTGCGCCCGGTGAAGCGGATCTTGTCGGCGTTGATCACGACGACATGGTCGCCGCAGTCGACGTGCGGCGTGAAGCTCGGCTTGTGCTTGCCGCGCAGGATGTTGGCGATGATCGTCGCCACGCGGCCGACCACCAGGCCCTCGGCATCAATCAGATGCCATTTCTTGTCGACGTCAGCCGGGCGGACCGACTTGGTCGTCTTCATCAGCGCCTTCATCGCGCGTCCTTCTTTCCAAACGAGAAAAGCGGCCCCCACGGGGGAGCCGCCGCTGACGCGCTATTTGCGTCTGAGCCGCCGAAAGTCAAGCAAATCCGCCGCTTTACGAACGGGTAAAATCATACCTCTACTCTCAACGAGACGGCGCCGCAACGATTGGAACGGGTGGTCGCCCCGCGCGGTTTGTACTCGCAAGAGCAAAATAGGGAGGTTGGTTATGTATATCGGTCTTGGCGGCCTTCTGGTCCTGATCCTGATCCTGTGGCTGCTCGGCGTCATCTGACGCGAGGTTCGCCCAAAGTTTGAGTTTCAAGCGCGGCGGCGGCTTTCGAGCCGCCGCCCATCGCTGTCGCTGTTTGAGCCCACCTGCTGCTCAACCTAATCTAGATTATTGAGAATGTTAGACAATCTGGAGAACCGGAGACGGATTCCTGCGTTCTTAGCCTATAGCTCATTGTACGTGGAACAGGGTCAGTGAACGTAGAGTCCCCCGGGCCCTGGGTCGTGGGCCCCAATGCCGAACGAGACGGGATCGGATCAGCGCTGCGCCGCGGGATCGGTTTGCCGAGGCGCCAGCCGCACGATTTCGAGGTGATGCTGCGCGAGCTCGAGCGGCCGCTCAATCGCTCTCAAAGCCGCTGATGCAGGTATAGCTCGTCGAAGTCCCCGACCTGGCGCAGCCGCTCCCAGTCGAGGACAGTCAATGATCGCGCGCTGAGCTGGATCAGCCCGTCCTTGCGCAGCGCCTGCAACGTGCGGTTCGTGTGCACCGGGGTGAGGCCGGTCGCGTCGGCCAGCTGCTCCTGGGTAATCGGGAAATCGAAGCGGCCGTCGAAGCCGCCGCCGACACTCTCCATCCGTACGGCGAGCTCGCACAGCAAATGCGCGATGCGCGAGCGAGAATCGCGGCGGCCGACGTTGATCACCCATTCGCGGAAGATCGACGCGTCGATCAGCGTGTCGATCCACATGGCGAGCCGGATCGCGGAACTCTTGTCCGCCACGTCGAGGAGCGGCTGGCGCGGGATCACCGCGGCCTCGCAGCGGTCGAGGCTCTGGACGTTGTGGTCGGCGACGTCGAGGAGCCCGTTCTGCAGGTCAACGAATTCGGTCGGGATGTGAAAGGAAATGATCTGCCGGGCGCCGTTGTGAAGCAGCTTCTGGCGGAAGGCGAAGCCGCGCAGAAGCAGACAGCATTCGGTCGGCCGCTGCCCTTCGCGGACGAGGTACGCGTCCTTGCCGAAGGTTCGGCGGGTGAACGGCAGGTTCAACAGTGCGCTTCGGTCGTCTTGAGACAGATCGGAGTGCTTTGACCATCTGCGAACGAGCGCGGTCAAAGGGTGAATGTCACTCGGCAATAAACATCCAGACGCCTCAAGAGGAGCGGCCGGCGTAAACTTAAGTGAAGGACCCGTCCCTAATCGAAATCAAGTCGGGGGGGCTCAATAGGTCTGGGCGAGCGTGTCCTGGTCGGCAACGTGGAGGTAGCGCCGCGAAAAATCGCCCGCGTCCTGGAGTGCCCGCCAATCGTCGAAGTAAATGAAGCGGCGCCGGCGCGAAATCAGCCCGTCCGCTTCGAGGCTCCTGAGCACGCGGTTGACGTGGACCGAGGTGAGGCCCGTCGCGTCTGCAAGCTGCTCCTGGGTCATGGGGAGCTAGAAACCGTGGTTGGTGGTCAGCCCGCGCGCCTCGAGCCTGACGGCGAACTCGCACAGGATATGGGCGATGCGCGCGCGGGCGTCGCGCCGCCCGACATTGACTACCCACTCGCGCAGGATCGAGGCTTCGACGAGGGTGAGCTGGATGATCGCCGTGCCGATCGCCGGGCGGTTGAGGACGAGCTCCTGCAGCGGCTCGCGCGGAACGTCGGCGACTTTGCCCGCAGTCAGCATCTGGACGGCGTGGTCGGAGATGTCGAGGAACATGTTCTGGAGGTCGATCGCGTCGCCCGGAATGCACACGGCGAGGATCTGGCGGGATCCGTCGCCGGTGACCTTCTGCCGATAGGCATAGCCGCTGGCGAGGACGGTGCAGTGCGTCGGGACGTCGCCTTCGCGCACGAGATAGCTGCCGGCGTCGGCGCGGCGCAGGCGGTAGGGCAGGTCGAGGATCAGCCGACGGTCGGCCTCCGGCAGGTCCGCGTGTAGCTCGAGCTGGCGCAGCAGATAGGCTAGCGGATAGTCCTGGGAGGCCATTACACTCCCCCGCGCTAATTTCTGGGGGGGAGCGTTTCGGACTCTCTCTCAGTCGCCGCGGCCCACGGTTAGCTAGGCGGCGATGGCGAAGCGATAACATGAATTGATCGCTAGAGCGACGACTGTTGTTAAGTACGCGAAATCAAACATAGATCAGGGACGGCGCTTGTGGCATAGGCCGGAGTCAGAGAAGTGTCGGAACCCGCCGGCGACTCCGGGAGCCGCACGTGGCGCTTTATTACTTCCATCTGTCGGACGGGCACCAGGCCTTGATCGATCCCGAGGGCCGCGAGCTCGAGGACCCCACGATGATCGCCGGCGTCGCGTTGAAGGAGGCGCGGGCGATGATCAGCCAGGACGCCCTTGGCGGCCGGATCATGCTCAACCAGTTCATCGAGGTCCGCGACAAGGCGGGCAAGCTGGTCCACCAGCTCGCCTTCCGCGACGCGGTGACGATCGTCGACCTTAAAGAACGCCGACGAGGTCGCGAGTAATGAGTCGTTCGTGCGCGGCGATCGCGCCGGCAAGCTCGTCGTAGCGTTTGGCAAGCTCGATGTGCGCCTGCCGCGCGAGCGGGTGCAGCGCCTTCATCGCGGCGACGCGCTCCTCGTGCGCACGGCGGTTGAAGTACGCGAAGTCAGCTTCCACGGGCCCCCCGAAAAGCCACTCATAAAAGAAGAATTTTCATGCTGCATATCAGGGGTGTATCGCGCGCTCCCTAACGTATGTCAGAGTCCGAAAATTTAGTTTGGTCGGTGCACCGCATGAGCAATGCATCACCCGTTTGCGTCAGAAATCTGGCGTTCAGGATCGCGCGATAAATTTCGCGCCGCCAAATCTGAAGACAATGGAGGACGTTCCGTGAGGAAGCTTCCTGCACTCGCTCTGGCCGGGCTTTGCGGCCTGGCCCTTGCCGGCACCGCGCTTGCTGCGGGCCCGGCCACCCACGTCATGAATGTGCCGCTGCCCGACGGGTCGACCGTCCGCGTCGAATATGTCGGCAATGTCGCGCCCAAGGTGACGGTGGCGCCGCGTCCGTTGGCTGCCGGTCAGTGGGCGCCGATGGCGCTGCCGTCGTTCGGCAATTTCGACCAGATGTTCGCCGAGATGAACCGGCGGGCGCAGGAGATGGCGCGGCAGGCGCAGCAGATCGCCCGCCAGCCGGCCGGCATTTCCGGCGGGCCGTACGTCGCCGCCTACGGCAACCTGCCGCAAGGTTCGACGAGCACCAGCGTCGTTACCGTGAGTAACGGCAGCGGCACCTGCACGCGCACCACCGAGGTCGTGTCGCAAGGCGCGGGCAAGCCGCCAAAGGTGACGACCAACGTCAGCGGCCAGTGCGGGCCCGCTACCGCGGCTCCGCGGGCACCGGTACCGCCCGTGCCGCCTCCGCCGCCGGAGCGGCTCGACCACACCTGATCGTCCGCGCGGCGCAAGCCACCGCTTCGGATGAAAATCGCGGGCGACTTCCGCGTTGCTTCGAGTGGGGATGGGCCCTAGTTGGGCGCTGCGGCGGTTCGCGCCGAGTCCCCACCGAGCTAAGAGCAGCAGCCAGTGCCGAGACGCGTCAAGGACTTCATCGACATCAGCGAGTACACCTCGCTCGACGATCTGATCCGCTACCTTGAGGCGATCCGCGACAATTTGCCGCCCGAGCACCAGGCGGAGCTCAAGATCCGCGGCGACGACGTGTTCGGGCGGCGGCTGACGGTCACTTACTTCCGCGAGCAGACGGCGGAAGAGGCCGAGCTCGAGTCCAAATATGCGGATGGCGCGACGGGCGCCGCCGACATCGAGGCGCTGCGGCGCAAGCTCGACGAGGTTCCGTTCAAGCTCGGCAAGTCCGCGAAGAACGGTTAGCGCGCCTCGTTCCCCGCTTCTCGTCAGCGATCGCGGATCACCGTGTCCTCGACCCAATCCGCATAGCGCCCGACGATCTTCTCGATCGGCCAGGCGACGATGCACGGCACGTCATAGCTGTGCAACGCCGCGATCCGCTCCATCAGCGCGTCGGCGCGCCAGTGGTGGGTCTTGAAGATCGCCGCGACTTCGTCGGCGGTCTCGATCTTGCCCTGCCAGCGGTAAATCGAGCGGATCGGGGGCAGGATGTTGATGCAGGCGGCGAGGCGCTCCTCGACCATGGCGCGACCGATGCGCTCGGCCTCCTCCGCGCTGGCGAACACCGCATAGACGGAAAGGACGCTCATCGGCGCCTCCCTAACTCATGGGCGCCCCAAACGGTGCTGGCGAGCACGAGGGCCCCCGTCGCCTGGTGGAGCACCGCGAGCCAGATCGCGATGCCCGAGAGCACGGTGAGGATGCCGAGGACGATCTGCGTGCCGAAGCTGGTGTGGATGGCGATCGACGCAGGCCGCGCTCCGGGAACCTTGCGCACCTTCCGGGCGAATAGCACCAGCACGACGACGACGACCCACGCCCACCAGCGGTGCATGAAGTGGAGCAGGAATGGGTCGTGCGTCAGCGCAAAGCCGGGGCCGTTCGACCAGTCGACGCCTTGAGGGAAGAAGCGGCCGTCCATCAGCGGCCAGGTGTTCGACACATAGCCAGCGCGGAAGCCAGCGACCCAGGCGCCGAGCATGAGCTGGACGAACACGGTCGCGAGGGCGATGACGCCCCAGGCGGTCAGCCGCGCGGGCCTTGCGCGCGTCAGGTCGAGCGCGGTCCAGATGAGCGCCCCCATCAGGAACAGCGCGAAGAGCAGATGCGCTGACAGCCGGTAGGGGCTGACTTCGGTTCGTCCCTCGAGGCCGGACGCGACCATGAACCAGCCGACTGCTCCCTGCAGCCCGCCGAGGACGAACAAAGCGGCGAGGCGCCAGCCATAGCCTTTGGGGATCTCGCGCCGGATCGCGAACCAGCCGACGCCGACGAAGAAGACGAGGCCGATGATCCGCCCGAGGAGCCGGTGCGCCCACTCCCAGAAGAAGATGAACTTGAAGCCCGCGAGCGTCATTCCCGCCGGGCCGGCGACCTCACGGTATTGCGGCGTCTGCTGGTAGAGCGCGAAGGCGCGCTCCCAGTCCGCGTGGCTCAGCGGCGGGACGACGCCGGAAACGACATTCCACTGCGTGATCGAGAGCCCGCTTTCGGTGAGGCGCGTGATGCCGCCAACCAAGACCATCGCGAACACGAGCGCGGCGACGGCGAGCAACAGGTTCGACAGGGCCAGGGGGCGGGGGCTGGCGCCCGTGTCGGGGCTGGTCGAGGCGGTGGCGGTGCTCATTGGCGGAGCGCCTATTTGCCCGCGCGCCGGCGCGGTCCGCAAGGCCGCACCTTCGTCACAGATGTTATATTGTATCGGCAGCGGCAGCGGCCTATATGCCTGCTCATCATGGCGAGCAGAGCGATTGCGACGAGCCGGCTCGACCGGCTGGCGATGGGGCTTTCGGGCCTCTGCGCGGCCCATTGCGTCGCGACGGCGGTGCTGTTGGGGCTACTCGCCTCGGCGGGCGGTCTGCTCGGGCGCCCGATCATCCACGAGGTCGGCCTCAGCGTGGCGATGGTTATCGGCGCGATTGCGTTCGTGCGGGGACTGCGTGAGCATGGGTTCCTGCTGCCCTGCATGGTCGGTTTTGTCGGCCTCGGCGTGATGGGCTTCGCGCTAACGCTCCACGAAACGGGTTACGAACCCGTGGTGACCGTGGCCGGGGTTTCGTTGCTCGCGCTTGGCCACCGGCTCAACATGATGGCCAAGCAGCCGAGCTTCTGAGCTTCTTGTCCGGACTGGTCCGCCGGCTTATTTCGTTGGGAGGTCCATGAGCCGCCACGATCACCAGCTTCATGAAGGGGATTCGCTCAAGGAGGCCGCTCGCGACCGGCTAACGAGCGAGGGCGAGCAGTGGACCGACATGCGCGCCGCGGTGTTCGACGCGCTGGCGAGCTTCGAAAAGCCGGCGAGCGCCTATGACGTCGCCGAGGCGGTGTCGAAGAGCGAGGGCCGGCGGATCGCCGCCAACAGCGTCTATCGCATCCTCGACCTGTTCGTCGGCGCCAATCTCGCGCGGCGCGTCGAGAGCGCCAACGCCTATATCGCCAACCGCCACCCCGAGTGCCTGCACGACTGCATCTTCCTCATTTGCGACGATTGCGGGCAAACGGTGCATATCGACGACGACAGCCTGTCGGCGAGCGTGCGCAAGGCGGCGGCGGGCGCGGGCTTCTCGGCCCCGCGGCCCGTGATCGAAGTGCGCGGCAAGTGCGGCGATTGCGAGCCGAACTGAACCGTTCGCCTTTCGCCGGAAGAGGATAGCAGCTAAGGCCCGGGCGCAATGACTGACCGTCCGCAAACGCCGCTGCTCGACACGGTCAACCTCCCCGCCGACATCCGCGCGCTGGGCAAGGACCAGCTGCCGCAGCTCGCCGACCAGCTTCGCCAGGAGACGATCTCGGCGGTGTCGGTGACGGGCGGCCACCTGGGTGCAGGGCTCGGCGTGGTCGAGCTGACGGTCGCAATCCACTATGTGTTCGACACGCCCAAGGACAAGCTCGTGTGGGACGTCGGCCACCAGGCCTATCCCCACAAGATCGTCACCGGGCGGCGCGACCGGATCCGCACGCTTCGCCAGGGCGGCGGCCTGTCGGGTTTCACCCGCCGCGCCGAGAGCGAATATGACGCATTCGGCGCGGCTCATAGCTCGACCTCGATCTCGGCCGCGCTCGGCTTCGCCATCGCCAACAAGCTGTCGGGCGACCCGCACCGGGCGATCGCGGTGATCGGCGACGGCGCTTTGTCCGCCGGCATGGCCTATGAGGCGATGAACAACGCCGAAGCCGCGGGCAACCGGCTGATCGTCATCCTCAACGACAACGACATGTCGATCGCCCCGCCCGTCGGCAGCCTGAGGAACTCGCTCGCCCGGCTGGTCTCCTCGGGGAAGTATCTGACGCCGCGCAAGCTGGCGCAGAAGCTCGCCCGGGCGATGCCCGAGCCGCTCCACCGCTCGATGCGGCGGATGGAGGAATATGCGCGCGGCATGTTCACCGGCGGCACCCTCTTCGACGAGCTTGGCTTCTATTATGTGGGGCCGGTCGACGGCCACGACGTGCGCGCTTTGGTCGAAGTGCTCGAGAATGTGCGCGACGCGGACATCGGCCCGATGCTGGTCCACGTCGTCACCAAGAAGGGCAAGGGCTACGCGCCGGCGGAGAACGCCGCGGACAAGTATCACGGCGTGGTCAAGTTCGACGTCGTCTCGGGCGTGCAGGCGAAGGCGAGCGGCGGCCCGCCGAGCTATACCAGCGTCTTTGCCGATGCGCTGGCGCACGAGATGGGGCGCGATGAGAAGGTCGTCGCGATCACCGCGGCGATGCCGTCGGGCACCGGACTGGACAAGGTGGCCGAGCAATTCCCCGAGCGGACCTTCGACGTCGGCATCGCCGAGCAGCACGCGGTGACCTTCGCCGGCGGCCTCGCCGCGCAGGGCTACAAGCCCTTCTGCGCCATCTATTCGACCTTCCTCCAGCGGGCCTACGACCAGGTGGTGCACGACATCGCGATCCAGAACCTGCCGGTCCGGTTCGCGATGGACCGCGCCGGGCTGGTCGGCGCCGACGGGGCGACCCACGCCGGCTCGTTCGACCTCGCTTACCTGTGCACGCTGCCCAATTTCACGGTGATGGCCGCGGCCGACGAAGCCGAGCTCTGCCACATGATCCACACCATGGTGCTGCACGACAGCGGGCCGGTCGCGGTGCGCTATCCCCGTGGCGAAGGGACGGGCGTGGCGCTGCCGCGCGAGCCGCAGGCGCTCGCGATCGGCAAAGGGCGGATCGTCCGCGAGGGCAAGACGGTTGCGATCCTGTCGCTCGGGACGCGGCTTGCCGAGGCCGAGAAGGCGGCCGACGAGCTCGAGGCCAAGGGCCTGTCGACGACGGTGGCCGACCTGCGCTTTGCCAAGCCCTTGGATGCCGAGCTGATCCGCAAGCTTTTGACCAGCCATGAGGTCGCGGTGACGATCGAGGAAGCGTCGACCGGCGGCCTCGGCGCGCATGTGCTGACCCTCGCCAGCGACGAGGGGCTGGTCGATGCGGGCTTGAAGATCCGCACCATGCGGCTGCCCGACCGCTTCCAGGACCAGGACAAGCCCGAGAAGCAATATGACGAGGCGCGGTTGAACGCGCCGCACATCGTCGAGACGGTGCTGAAGGCGCTCAGGCGCAACAGCGTCGGCGTCGAGGAGGTGCGGGCGTAGCCAAGGTCCGCGCCGATCAGCTGCTGGTGAGCCGCGGG
>DATDDW010000157.1:0-14955 GCA_036523615.1 Sphingomicrobium sp. | reverse complement strand
CCGTGACGAGAATGTGCTTGCCGCTAAGCGTCACTTCAGCAGGTCGGCGAGCTGGTCCATGATGTCCTGCGGCTCGGGCAAGCGGCCGGGCCCGAACTCGCCGCACGCCATCTCGCCCTCGGCGGGCTCGATCACCTTGACCCCGTCGGCCTTGAGCTGCGCGAGGTTGCGCTGCGTCGCCGCGTGCTGCCACATGCGCACGTTCATCGCCGGCGCGATCACCACGGGCTTGTCCGTCGCCAGCAGCAGCGTCGTCGCCAGGTCGTCGGCGAGGCCCGCGGCCATCTTCGCCAGCAAATCGGCGGTCGCCGGGCAGACGAGCACGAAGTCGGCCGCGCGGCTGAGTTGGATGTGGCCGATCTCGACCTCGTCCTTGAGCTCCCACAGGGACGAGTGGACTTCGGCTTCGGCGAGCGCGCCGAGGCTCATCGCGGTGACGAAATGCTCGCCGCCCTTGGTCAGCACCGGCGTGACCTCGTGGCCGGCTTTCTTGAGCAGCCGCACGAGCTCGAGGCTCTTGTAAGCGGCGATGCCGCCGCCGACGATCAGCAGTACCCGTGCCATCCAGGCCCAATTACCCGCGCAGCAGCGTCCAAGTCGAGTGCGTGGGGCCGACGGCCGTTCTCGTGCATTGGAGCGGCGATGAACGTTGAGAAGAAGATCGCCGCGCTCGGCGAAGGCTTGCTCGATCTCGACGACGCAGCGCGCGAGCGGCTCGCGATCGACGACGAGCGGCTGCTCACCGCGCTCCACATGTTCAGCAAGATCGGTGACCAGCCGCAGCTGCGCGTCCTCTCCGGCGCGGTCCTTGCCGCAGGGACGTTCGCCGGAAGCGACCGGCTGGTGCGTGCCGGCGCGCGGATGATGCTCGCGCACGAGCTTGCGACCGCGGCCAAGGACGCGATCAAGGACGAGGTCGACCGGAAAAGGCCGCGGAGCGCCGACAATCGCGACGACCACAAACCGCGCAAAGGCGAGCACCAGTCGAAAAAGATGACCAGCTTCCCCTCCGGGCACAGCGCCGGCGCAATTGCAGTGGCGCGCGCCTTCTCTCGCGAGTTCCCTGAATATGAACCCGACGCAATCGGCGCGGCGCTATTGATCGCTGCCTCGTTGATCCCGCGCCGCTCGCACTACCCGACCGACATCGCAGCGGGCCTGACCCTGGGCTTGGCCGCCGAGAAGGCGATCGACTTGTTGTGGGACGCGGCGGGCATGGACCGCCGCAGCGAGACTACGTGACGATCAGAGTAATCGCAGCCGCGAGCACCGCGGCGACCATCGCGACGATCGCGTAACCCGTCCAGTTGCGATGCTCGATTACCGTGATGTCGGGCAGCGGCGGCGGCGGCGGGGCCGCGCCGCGCGGCGGATAATATTCGTCCAGGCGCTCGATCAGCGCCGGGATCTTCTTCACCGCGCGGACGATTTCGATGATCCGGTCGGCATAATAAGCCTCGGGGCCCAGCTCATCGCGGATCCAGCCGCGGATGAAGGGCTCGGCGGTCTCCCACATGTTGATGTCGGGATCGAGGGCCGAAGCGACGCCTTCGTTCATCACCATCGTCTTCTGCAGCAGCAAGAGGTGCGGCTGCGTCGGCATGTCGAAATCGCGGGTGATGGCGAACAGACTCTCGAGCATCCGCCCAACGGAGATTTCCTTCACCGGCAGCCCGCGGATCGGCTCGCCGGCGGCGCGCAGTGCGGTGGCGAATTCCTCGACGCTGTGGTGCGGCGGGACATATTGAGCTTCGAAGTGGATCTCGGCGACCCGCTGGTAGTCGCCGGTGATGAGTCCGTAGAGGATCTCGGCGAGCCAGACGCGCGCGCGGCGGTCGATGCGGCCCATGATACCGAAGTCGATCGCGGCGATGCGGCCGTCGGGAAGCGCGAACAAATTGCCGTGGTGAAGGTCGGCGTGGAAGAAGCCGTCGACCACCGCCTGGCGCAGGAAGGCACGCACGAGCGTGGCGGCGAGCGCCTTGCAGTCCTGCCCCGCCTCGGTCAGCGCGTCACGATCGCTGAGCTTGATCCCGTCGAGCCATTCGAGCGTGAGCACGCGCCGGGCCGTTCGGCGCCAGTCGATCTGCGGCACGTAGAAGCCCGGCTCGGCGATCATATTCTCCCTGAGCTCGGAAGCCGATGCGGCTTCGCGCTGAAGGTCGAGCTCTCGCGCGGTCCATTGGCGGAATTGAGCGACGACGAGGCGCGGGCGCAGCCGCTCGAGCTCGCCGCCGTAATGCTCCGCATGCGCCGCGGCCCATTCATAGGTCTCGATCGCCCTGGCGAATTCCTCCTCGATGTGTGGGCGCAGAACCTTGACCGCGACTTCGCGGCCGTCGGTGGTGGTGGCGCGGTGGACCTGAGCGATCGACGCGGCGCCGACCGGGACCTGCTCGAAACTTGAAAAGAGGCTGTCGAGCGGCGCACCGAACGAGGTCTCGATCGTCTGCTTGATCGCCGCGAAGGGTGCGGGAGGAAGATCGTCCTGCAGCTGCGACAGATTCTCCGCGGCCCGCGCGCCGACGAGGTCGGGCCGGGTCGACAAGGCCTGGCCGAGCTTGATCGCGGCGGGGCCGATATTGACCAGCGCCTCTGCGTAATCGGGCGAGGCGGGAATGCGAGCGCCGAAGCGGGCGATCCGCGCGAGCCGCCGCGCGGCCGGCGGGGTGAGCGGGTCCTCCTCGATCCCCTGCAAGGCGCCGTAACGGGCCAGCGTGCGGCCCCATTTCAGCAAACGCCACAAGTGAGTGACGGAGGAAGTCAAATCTTCCAACCCGAATGGATCGTCACCAGCCCACCGAGCATCGGCTCGGCCGCAGCGCGGACGAAGCCGGCGTCGCTGACCATCGCTCTGAACGCCGCCGGGCGCGGAAAGCGGCGGATGCTCTCGACGAGGTAGCGATAGCTCGCCTCGTCGTCGGCGACGGTCTTGCCGATCCGCGGGATCATCTTGTCGGCCCAGGCTTCGTACAGATTCGAAAAGCCCGGCCAGTCGCTCGACGAGAATTCCATGCAGTAGAAACGCCCGCCGCGCTTCAGCACGCGGTGCGCCTCCTTCAACGCCGCAGGAATGTCGGTCACGTTCCTGATGCCGAAGACGATCGTGTAGGCGTCGAAGCTGGCATCGGCGAAGCTCAGCGCCTCGGCGTTCTCCACCTTCCACTGCAGTCGGGAAATGCCGCGCCGCCGCGCGCGCTCCTCGCCGATCTTCAACATATCCGCATTGATGTCGGAGATAGTCACATGCGCGCCGCGCTGCGCGAGGCGGAAGGCGATGTCGCCGGTGCCGCCGGCCATGTCGAGGATCTGCTCGCCGGGGCGGGGCTTTACCCGGTCGACGAAGCGCGCCTTCCACAGCCGGTGCATGCCGCCCGACATGAGGTCGTTCATCAGGTCGTAGCGGCGCGCGACCGAGCTGAACACCCGGCCGACGCGCCGCGTCTTCTCCTCGGGGCTGACCAGTTGGTCGCCGAAGTTCACCTGCTTCGCCATGGGGTTCGTGCCTCTAGCCGCGTTGGGCGGGCTCCGCCATATCGCGCGCCATGCCAGAACTTCCCGAAGTGGAGACCACCGTCCGTGGCCTCGAACGCGTGCTCAAGGGCCGCAGGATCGCGCGCGTGGAGGCGAGGCGAGCGGACCTGCGCCATGCCTTCCCCGAGGATCTCGGCCAGCGGCTCACCGGCGCTCAGGTGACCGGGCTCGGCCGCCGCGCGAAATACGGGCTGATCCACACCGACCGCGGCGACACGATGGTCTTCCACCTCGGCATGTCGGGGAGCTGGCGGATCGACCATGCGAGGCTCGAGAAGCACGACCATCTGCTGCTCGAGACCGACGATGGGAAGCGGCTCGCGCTCAACGATCCGCGGCGGTTCGGCTCGGTTGATCTGGTCGCCACTGAGGCGCTCGACGAATGGCCCGCGTTCAAGGCACTTGGGCCGGAGCCGTTCGATCTCGACCCGGGCGAGCTGCGTAGGCGGCTCGCCGGCAGGACGGCGGCGATCAAACTGCTTTTGGGTGACCAGCGCATCGTCGCCGGCCTCGGCAATATCTACGTCTGCGAGGCGCTTTTCCGTGCGCGCATTCACCCCAAGCGTGCTGCAGGTTCTCTCTCGCTCGAGCGGCTGCGGCGACTGACGGCCGCGATCGAGGAGGTGCTCAAGGAGGCGATCGAAGCGGGCGGCTCGACGCTGAAGGACTTCATCAGCCCCGATGGCGAGCTCGGCTATTTCTCCAAGCGCTTCTCGGTCTACGACCGCGAGGGTCGGGAATGCGCTTGCGGCGCCGCCGTTAAGCGCATCGTCCAGGGCGGCCGCTCAACCTTCTATTGCCCCAAGTGCCAGCGTTGACCTGAGAGGCGCTTGCGGCTAGTGGAGCCGCCGCTTCGGTGCGAGCCTCAAGGCCGCGCCGTTTTTCATTGAGCACCACGAGGAATTCGACAGCAATGGCGAACACGCCGCAAGCCAAGAAGCGCATCCGCCGCAACGCCAATCGCGAAGGCATCAACCACGCGCGCGTCAGCCGCATCCGGACTTTCATCAAGGCCGTCGAGTCGGCGATCGAGTCGGGCAAGAAGAAGGAAGCCGCGGAAGCGTTGAAGCAGGTTCAGCCGGAGATCGCGCGCGGCGTCGCTCGCGGCGTTATCCACAAGAACACGGCGGCGCGGAGAATTTCGCGGCTGTCCAAGAGGGTTGCGTCGCTCGGCTGAAATCGCGCGTCAAACGGGACGTTTCGCGGGCCGCCGGGCGACCGGCGGCTCGTCCCGTTTTTGGACTGTATAAAAAATGCAGCAATTCCCGCGATTCGCGCGAAAGTTAACGCGGTGGTGAGCTCAAAAACGGCGGTTTTATGCCGTTTTCACCAACTTTCGGCCTGATTCCTTTGTCAAGCGGTTTTATTTCACTTTTGTGAAAAAACGGCACTTGCAAGCTGCCGCGGACAATCTCAAGAAGGTCTTTCCGGGCGCGAATCCGCGCCGGGGGCAAGAGAGAAAAGAAACCCAAGGCGCCCGACTCGGATTGGGCGTGATGGGGCCCTTTTGTCTCCTGTTGGGGGACCGGACGAGGGAGGCACGACGCAGTGCAGGCTGGAGGGGCGAATTCGTCGGTTGAGCCAGCTGGAACATTGGTTGCAGCACCGCTCGAAGCAGCTTGGGAGTCGATTCGCACAGGGCTTCGGCGCGACCTTGGGGCGCGTACCTTCGACGGCTGGCTGAAGCCGGCCGAGCTCGGCGGCTTCGAGCCCGACAGCGGCGCCCTCGACCTCGTCATGCCGAGCCAGTTCATGGCCGATTGGGTCCGCTCGCACTTCGGCGAACGCCTGACGCTTGCCTGGAAGACGGTTCTGCCGGTGGTGCGCGAAGTGCGGGTGATGGCCGCCGCCGATGCTCCCCGGCCGGCGCCGCTGCTGATTCTCGAAGAAACGCCGCCACCCGCCGAGCGCGATCCCAACGCCCCCAACTTCGATCCGCGCTACCGCTTCGAGACCTTCGTCGTCGGCAAGGCGAACGAAGTGGCGGCGACCGCGGCGCGGACGCTCGCCACCTCGCCCAAGGTCAGCTTCAACCCGCTGTTCATCCACGGCGGCACGGGACGCGGCAAGACCCACCTGCTGCACGCGATCGGCCATGCTTTCGTCGCCCACAACCGCGGCTCGCGCGTGGTGTCGATGTCGGCCGAGAAGTTCATGGTCGAGTTCATCCGCGCGCTGAAAGAGAATGACACGATCGGGTTCAAGCAGCGGCTGAGAAACGCTGACCTGCTGCTGATCGACGACGTGCAGTTCATCGCCGGCAAGGATTCGACCCAGGAGGAATTCTTCCACACGATGAATGAGATCATCACCGCGGGTCGGCGGCTGGTGATCACCTCCGATCGCGCGCCGCAGGACCTCGACGGGATCGCGCCGCGCATCCTGTCGCGGCTCTCGTGGGGCCTCGTCGCCGACATCAACGCGGCCGACTACGAGCTTAGGTTCAACATCATCGTCTCCAAGCTCGAAGCGCTGCCCGGCGTGGAGATGCCGCGCCCGGTGATCGACTTCCTCGCGCGGCGGGTGACGAGCTCGATCCGCGAGCTCGAGGGCGCGCTCAACCGCATCGGCGCTTACGCGATGATGACCGGCCGCCCAATCGACATTGCGTTCGTCGAAGAGGTGCTCGCCAACGTGCTGCGCGCTAACCAGCGCCGCATTTCAATCGACGAGATCCAGACCCAGGTCGCCGAGCATTACCGGATCCGCAAGGCGGAGATGACCTCGGCGCGCCGTGCCCGCGAGGTCGCGCGTCCGCGGCAGGTCGCGATGTATTTGTCGAAGCAATTGACGCCCAAATCGCTGCCCGACATCGGCCGGCGCTTCGGTGGCCGCGATCACACGACGGTTATCCACGCGGTGCGGCAGATCGAGAAGCTGCGCGCGAGCGACGCCGAGCTCGACGCCGATATCCGCCTGCTGACGAGGCAGCTCGAAGGCTAGGGAAGGGGGTTCCTCTCCGGTCGCCCCGAAACACCGGGAAGGAAAAGGGCCCGCTGGAGCGATCCGGCGGGCCCTGTCATTTGCGTAGAAGACGCGTCAGCGCGTCAGGCCGACGGCCGCATAGGCGGCGGCAAGCGTCGGCGCGGCCATTGCCGACGCGGTCTCCGCCCCCTCGGCGAGGATGCGGTCAAGCTCGGCAGGATCGGCGCGGAAGTGCTCGAGCCGCGACCTGAGCGGCGCGAGAAGAGCGATCAGCGCATCGGCCAACGCCGGCTTGAAGGTGCCGAAGCCCTGGCCGGCGAAGCGCGTGAGCACCTGCTCGATGCTGGCGCCGGTGACTGCCGCATAGATGCCGACCAGGTTCTTCGCTTCAGGACGATGCTCCAGAGCGGCCGCATCCTCGGGGAGCGGCTCCGGGTCGGTCTTCGCCTTGCGGATCTTCTGCGCGATCTCATCGTCGCTGTCGGTGAGGTTGATCCGGCTCATGTCCGACGGGTCGGTCTTGGACATTTTGGCGCGGCCGTCGCGCAGGCTCATGACGCGCGCCGCAGTACCGCCGCCGATGAACGGCTCGGGCGCGACGAACAGCTCGACGTCGAAGTCGTTGTTGAACTTGAGCGCGATGTCGCGCGTCAGCTCGACATGCTGCTTCTGGTCTTCTCCGACCGGCACGTGCGTCGCTTTGTAGAGGAGGATGTCGGCCGCCTGCAGGACGGGATAGGTGAACAGGCCGACCGACGATCCCTCCTGGTTCTTGCCGGCCTTGTCCTTCCACTGGGTCATCCGGTTGAGCCAGCCCATCCGCGCGGTCCCCTGGAGGATCCAGGCGAGCTCGGAATGGGCGGGGATCGCGCTCTGACGGAAGATGATCGACTTCTTGGGATCGATTCCGCTGGCGATCAGCGCCGCGGCCATTTCGCGGATGCTCGCGGCGAGGCGCGGGGGATCGACCTCGACCGTCAGCGCGTGGAGGTCGGCGAGGAAGAACAGGCACTCGGCCTCGTCCTGCATCCTGACCCAGCGCAGGATTGCCCCAAGCAGGTTGCCGAGGTGCAGGTCGCCCGTCGGCTGAATGCCCGAGACGACGCGCATCGGCTGAGCGTCAGCTGGCATCGTCGGCGGGCCTCCTGCGCTTGAGCAGCGACTTCAATTCCTCCTTGTCGGTGCCGCCAAGGATCCAGACGAGCGGGAAGTAGACGATCATCCCCCCGCCGACGACGGCGGCTACTCCGGCGAGGCGGTGCGCGACGGAGCCGACGAACCAGCCGTGGAGCGCGGCGCGGATCGCATAAAGCGCCACCACCATCGCCACGCCGGCTATGAGCTGGCGGGCGATGCGCGAGGCGAGCCACCCCTCGACGCGAAAATGGCCGCGCCGGTGCAGGATCACGTAAAGGATCGTGCAGTTGAGCCACGAGCTGATCGCTACGGCGGCGGCGAGGCCGCCGATGCCGAACGGCGGGATCAGCGCGAAATTGAGGATCACGTTGACAACGAGGACCGCGAGCGCGGTCTTCACCGGCGTCGCCGTGTCGCGGCGCGCATAGAAGCCCGGTGTCAGCACCTTGACCAGCACGTAAGCCGGAAGGCCGAGCGCGATGATCGATAAGGTCAGCGCGGTGAAGCCCGCGTCGCGCTCGGTAAAGCGCCCCGCCTCGAAGATCGCGCGGACGAGCGGCAGCGCGGTCACGGCGAGCGCCAGCGCTGCGGGAAGGCAGAGGAACATCGCCAGCTCTGCCGCCTGGCCCTGGACTCGCGCCGCCTTGTCCGCCTCGCCGATGTCCACGTGGCGACTGACCTGCGGCAGGATCGCAGTGCCGAGTGCGGCACCGATCACTCCAAGCGGCAACTGGTTGAGCCGGTCGGCATAGTTGAACCAGCTCACCGCTCCGGTGCCGATGCGCGTCAGGAAGAAGGTGTCGATGAAGACGCTCACCTGATAGACGCCGGCGCCAAGCGTGGCCGGGATGACGACGCGGATGAATTGGCGCACGCCGGGCGTCAGCTGCGGACGCCTCAGCTTGAGGACGATCCCGGCGCGCTTGCAGGCGGCAAGCAGCAGGCCGAGCTGAAGCACTCCCCCGATCGTCACGGCGCTCGAGATCGCCGTCGCGGTCAGCGGCCCGCCGTGATGGAAGATGATCAGCGCGCAGAGCATCGCGAGATTGAGCAGCGCCGGGGCGAAGGCGGCCGCGGTGAACCGCGCAATGCTGTTGAGGATGCCCGAGAAGAGCGAAACGAGGCTGATCAGCAGCAAATAAGGAAAGGTGATCCGGGTCAGCAGTGTGCCCAGCGCCAGCTGATCGCCGTGCCAGCCGGTGATCGCCCAGATGAACAGCGGCATGGCGATCTCGAAGATCAGCGTGAAGGCCACCAGCGTCGGCAGGAAGACGGCGAGGACCTCTTCGGAGAACTTCTTGGCCTCGCCTTCGCCGCCCGACTGCAGCCGCTGGCTGTAGAGCGGCACGAACCCCGCCGAGAAAGCGCCTTCGCCAAACAGGCGGCGGAACGTGTTCGGCAGGCGGAAAGCGACGTAGAAAGCGTCGGTATAGACGCCCGCACCAAGGATGCGGGACATCAGCATTTCGCGGGCGAAGCCGGCGATGCGGCTGACCATGGTCAGCCCGCCGATCGTCCCTGTCGCCTTAACGAGATTCATCGCGCCTCAGCCTTGTCAGGCTTGGCTGGGCTGCTCGTCGCCGGCCGGGCCGCCGGCGCTCTCGCTTCCTTGCTGCTGAGCCTGCAACTGGGACATGTAAGCCGCGGCAAAGTCGATCGGGTCGAGCAGCAGCGGTGGGAAGCCGGTGCTCGACACCGCCTCGGCGATGATCTGGCGCGCGAACGGGAAGATCAGCCGCGGCGCTTCGATCAGGAGGAATGGCTGCAGCGCTTCCTCGGGCAGGTTGCGCAGGCCGAACAGCCCGCCGTAGCTGAGCTCGACGACGAAATGGACGCCGTTGTCGGAGCGGGCCGAGACGTCGACCTTGAGCGTGACCTCGTGGACGTCGTCGGCGGCCTTTTCGACCCCGATGTTGAACTGCACGTCGAGCGTCGGCTGGACCTGCCACGAGAAGACCTGCGGCGCGCTCGGATTTTCAACCGAAAGATCCTTTATGTACTGCGCCAAAATGGAGACTTGCGGCTCGACGCCGGCTTCGCCCGAGCCGTTGCCGCCGGTGGTCGGTTCCTGGTCCGCCATTAAATGCTGTCCTTACAAAGTGTTGCGCTGTGCGGGAGCCGCTTTCAGCAGCGGCGCGTTCCGACGCTGGCGCGTAGCAGCCGCAATAATGGGGCGCAATGGCGCGCTCGTGCGTTGGTCGGTGTTGGAATCTTTACCTCAGGCGCACTATGTTGAAGGGCAGACCGAATAGGATCCTATAGTTGACCGTCATCGTCATTCTTGCCCTGGTCGCTTTGTTCATCGGGCTTCGCCTGTACAGCGTGCTTGGCGAGCGCACCGGCCATGAGCAGCAGCCGATTCTGAAGCCGGCCGATCCCGATGCCCGGGTCGAACCGCGCGTGACGCAGCCGAGCGTCACTCAGCCGCCGGCGAGCGACGGCAGCGACATGGCGTTCGTGCCCATGGCCGGCCCAGGCGTCCGCGCTATTCTCGCCGCCGATCCCACGTTCGATGTCGCCCGCTTCCTCGATGGCGCCAAGAGCGCCTACCGGATGATCCTCGAAGCTTTCTGGAAGGGCGATCTTGACGCGATCCGCGGCCATGTCGACGGCCACGTGTTCGACACATTCGCCACCGCCGTCGAGCAGCGCACGAAGGACGGCCTGACGCTCGCCAACCGCCTCGTCGCGGTCGAGCAAGCGGTGATCTCGCAGGCCTCGCTCGAGCGCTCGGTAGCCTTCGTCACCGTTCGCTTCGAAGCCGATATTGCGGCCGTCACGCGCAACGCCGAAGGACAGGTCGTCGCCGGCTCGCTGAGCGATGCCGTGCAGACGCGCGACTTGTGGACCTTCCGCCGGGATCTTTCGTCGCGCGATCCCAACTGGCTGCTGATCGAAACCGACGAGGAAGAGTGAGCTTTGCCCGGCGCGCAATAGCGTTCGCCGCGTTTGTCCTGCTCGCCGCCTGCGCCACCAACGTGCAGGTCACGCACGTTCCGCCGCCCGTCACCGTGCCGCCGACACCGCCAGCGCCGGCTAATGCACGCCAGGCGGGCGTCGCGCTCGTCCCGCCGGCACCGACGATCTACGATGAATGGGCGCAGCGCGCGCTCTCGGCCTTCCGCACCAGTTGCCCGGCCCTGATGCGTCGCGAGGATAAGTCAGGCCTCGCGCAGCCGCAGGACTGGGCGCCGCTCTGCGCGCAGGCGGCGAGCGTCGCGCCCGAGCAGGCCGCCGCTTTCTTCCGCGATGGCTTCGATTGGGTGCGGGTCGCCAACGGCAAGGCGTTCGCCACCGGCTATTACGAGCCGGAGATCCAGGGTTCGCGAACGCCGCAGCCGGGATACGCGCCGATCTACATGGTGCCGCCCGATCTCGTCCGCTGCACCCGACCCGATGGGGCAACCGGCCGCGGGCGGATCGACCAGACGGGGACCTGCGTCCCCTATTTCACCCGCGCCGACATCGAGAGTGGCGCGCTCGCCAACCGCGGGCTGGAGATCGCCTGGGCGGCCGACCCGGTTGACCTGTTCTTCGTCGAAATCCAGGGATCCGGACGGGTCGTCTTCCCCGACGGGAGCAACATCCGGATCGGCTATGCCGAGCAGAACGGCCTGGCCTATACGGCGATCGGCAAGCTGTTGAGGGACAGGGGAATCCTCCCGCCTGGCGGCGCCAGCATGCAGGCGATCAAGGACTGGATCCGCGCCAATCCCGACCAGGGCCGCGAGCTGATGCGCGAGAATGCGTCCTACATCTTCTTCAAGGTGCTCAACGGTCCGGGCCCCGTGGGCGCGCTGAACGTGCCCATAACGCCGCACGGCACGGTTGCCGCCGACCCCAATTTTGTGCCCCTGGGCGCGCCCGTCTATCTCGCGATGGACCGGCCTGAAGCCTACGGCCTGTGGGTCGCGCAGGACGTTGGCGGGGCGATCAAGGGCGCCAACCGCTTCGACACTTTCTGGGGCGGCGGGCCCGATGCGACGCAGATCGCGGGCGGCATGGCGGCCAACGGCGTCGCCTATATCCTGCTCCCCAAAGGCGCTGCAGGACGGGTCGTTTCTCAATTTTGAACAGGCGCAGCACCTCGGCGAGTGCCGATGACCTTTTCTTAACCCAACTTCCGTAACGCGGGTGCATTGGGCGGGCATGCCGCCGCGCGAGGCGCACCACGGAGATGAAAGCAGGCACGGCCCAGAAAGTCAGCAACGCGATCCTGTCGTGTGCCGCCGGCTTCGCGTCCTTCGTCTTCTCGCTCGCAGCGCTTCTCTACCTCACCGAGTTCGACCAGAAGATCCTCGCCGCGCTCGTTGCCGGCGCCTTCTGCCTCTTGGTCAGCTACGTCGCTTCCGAGCGGCCCAACAGCGAGAGCGCGCGAGCGCTCGCCGCGCTTAGCGAGCGGCTGCTCGCCGTCGAGGACGGGGACCTGATCTCGCCAGCGCCGAATTCGGTTCGTCGGACGATGCCCAAGCTGGCGACGGCCGTGGATACCCTGTTCGCCGAAGTGCGCGCCTCGATTGAAAATGCCCATGCCCTGGGCATGTACGATCCGGTGACGTCGCTCCCCAACCGACTTCACTTCCGCTCGGAGGCCGACAAGCTGCTGAGCGAAGCTCCCGCTGGGGCGAGCGCGGCGATGCTGTTCGTCGACCTCGACCGCTTCAAGATGGTCAACGACAGCCTCGGCCATGCGCGCGGCGACCAGCTGCTGATCATGGTCGCCAACCGCCTGAGGGTCGTCGTCAACGCCGAGTTCGCCGGGAGCGCTCGCGTGCGGCCGCTCCTTGCCCGGCTGGCGGGCGATGAGTTCACGATGTTCTTCCCCGAAATTCCCTCGGTCGCCGAGATCGAGCGGATTGCACGACGCGTGGTGCTCGCTATTTCCGAGCCCTTCGAGCTCAGCTCGCACAGCGTCGACATCGGCGCTTCGATCGGCGTCGCCATCGCGCCCGACCACGGCACTAGCGTCGAAGCGCTGATGCGCGCCGCCGACATTGCCATGTACCGAGCGAAGTCGTGCGGGGGAGGGCAGTTCTGCCTGTTCGACGCGGCGCTTGCGTCCGAGCATCAGCAGAAGGTCGAGATCGAGAAAGCGCTGACCCAGGCGGTCCAGCGCGGCGACTTTGTGCTGGCCTTCCAGCCGCAAATGAGCCTTGTCACCGGCGAGGTGTGCGGCGCCGAGGCGCTGCTGCGGTGGAAGCATCCGCGCGACGGGCTGCGGCTCCCCGGCACCTTCATCCCGGTCGCCGAGCGGACGGGGATCATCGCCGAGATTGGCGACTGGGTGGTGAGCGAGGTCGCGGCGCTGCTCGGCAATTGGCACCGCAATGGATTCAGCGGCCGGCTGTCGTTCAACATCAGCCCGCGGCAGGTCGAACGGCCCGATTTCTTCTTGAAACTTCGCCAGGCGTTCGCTGATGCCGACGTGCCGCTCGAACTGGTCGAGCTCGAGTTCACCGAGAGCGCCGCGATGGAAGTGGGCGCCCCAGTGCTCGACGAGATCGCCGCGCTTCGCGCCGACGGAACGCGCATTACGATCGACGATTTCGGCACCGGTTACTCTAACCTCGCGCGGCTCCGCTCGATGCCGCTCGATCGGGTGAAGCTCGACCCGTCGCTGATCGCGGACATCGAGACCAGCGAGAAAGCGCGGGTCATCGTCCAGGCCGTCGTGCAATTGATCAAGGGCGTCGATTGCGAGGTGGTCGCCGAGGCGGTGGAGACCGTCGCCCAGGCCGACATCCTACGGGCGATGGGCTGCGACACGGTCCAGGGCTATGTGTTTGCGCCGCCGATGTTCGAGGACGAGTTCATCGCCTGGATCAGCAGCGGACGAACCGCCCAGTCGGTCGCCTAGGCGAGCACCTTCCGCACGATCCGCTCGTAAATCCGCGACAGCGCGTGGATGTCCTCGACTGCGGCGCATTCGCCGACCTTGTGCATCGTCGCGTTGGGCAGGCCGAAATCGACCACGGGGCAGAGCTGGATCAGGAACCGCCCGTCCGAGGTACCGCCGCTGGTCGACAGCTCCGGCTTCTCGCCCGTTTCTTCCTCGATCGCCTCGACGATCACGTCGAAGAGCCGGCCCGGCGGGGTGAGGAACGCTTCGCCCGAGATCCGTGCCCGGACCTTCGCGCCGGGCGCTTCGCGCTCGGCGATCTCCTCGACCATCTTCACCAGGTCGGCGCCTCGCTGGAGATTGTTGAAGCGGATGTTGAGCAGCGCCGTCGCGCTGCCCGGAATGACGTTGCTGGCGTTGGTCGGCGTCGAGATCGAGGTGAACTCGAGGTTCGAGGGCGGGAACTGCTCGGTTCCGTCATCGAGGTGAACGGCATCGAGCGCGGCGATCACCCGGCCGAGCGCTGGAACCGGGTTCGTCCCGCGATGCGGGTAGGCGACATGCCCCTGGACACCGGGGACTTCGATCCACATGTTGACCGAGCCGCGCCGGCCGATCTTCACTGTGTCCCCGAGACGGTCGACCGAGGTCGGCTCGCCGATCAGTATCATGTCGGGGCGGATCTGCTTTTCGTTCAGCCAATCGATGATCCGCGGCGTGCCGTAGACGGAATAACCCTCCTCATCGCCGGTGATGAGCAGCGAGAGCGTCCCGGCCGTTTCGCCGAGCCGTGAGAGCGCAGCCACGTAGGCGGCAATGGCGCTTTTCATGTCGTTGGCGCCGCGGCCGACCAGCAGCCCGTCCTGGACTTCGGCGGCAAAGGGATCGCCGTCCCAGCCGTCGCCCGCGGGCACGACGTCGAGGTGCCCGGCAAAACCGAAGTGCGGAGCGCCGTCGCCGCGGATCGCGACCATGTTCTCGGTAGGCCCGTCGGGCGGCTCGCCCATCACCCAGCGGTGGCAGGTGAAACCGAGCGGTTTTAGGGCGGCGTCGAGCGCGTCGAACACCTCGCCGCGCGCCGGAGTCACGCTCGGGCAGCGGATCAGCTCCTGGGCCAGGGCAACGGGGTCGATCGGTTCGGCCATGGCCCGAGCCGTAGCGATCAATCGGCGTCTGACAAGCTGCGGCCGCGCTTGACTCGGCGCTTGCGTATTATACTCCTATTACAGCTGGCCGCCGCCGTTGGTCGGTTCGTCGAAAAGGCGCTTGTGTATCCGCTACAAATGTAGCACGCTACAAATGTAGCACGAGCTCGTCCGTGCGTAACGGGGAATGAATCGATGCTCGTGCGTACGGTCTGGTGGCTTCTTGCCGGTTCTGTGTTGATGCTCCCGGCGCGTGGAATGGCGCAGGCGACCGGCCGCAGCGATTCCGCTGTCGCGCCGCCGCCCGTAGCCAAGGCAGTGACGCCTGAAAAGCGGGTCTACACCCTCGCCGATTTCGCCCGGTTCGCGCCGAAG
>DATDDW010000156.1:0-5367 GCA_036523615.1 Sphingomicrobium sp. | reverse complement strand
CGCTAGGCGAGCTGCACGGCAACGATAGCGGTATCCTGGCCGAGGACCTTGAGGCGCTGAAAGACGAGCTCGATGCCGCCCGAGCGCTGGCCGGGCGCGTTTCGCGCAAGGTGCGGCTGAGCGGCTCCGCTCGGGTGCTCGAGGTGCGCGGGGGTCCGGCGCCTGCGTCGGAACCAGCGGGGACGCTGCTCCTGTGGTTTTTCGACACCAGCAGCGGCGAAGAGGAACGCTCGCGCCTGGCGTTGCGGCTCCGTCAGACCGAGACGGCGCTCAATTCGCTCACGCACCTCATCGAGGCCGCGCCTTTCCCGATGTGGTACCGCGGCCCGGATCTGAAGCTCGGCCTGGTGAACAGCGCGTTCGTCCACGCGGTCGAGGGGCGCGATGCCGCCGACGTGATCGAGCGGGGCGCCGAGCTCATCGACGCGCAAGGCGAGAACAGCGCCGCGGCGCGCGCTCGGGAGGCGCAGGAGAGCGGTCGCGTCGTCTCGCGCATGCAGCCGGCGATCATCCACGGCGAGCGGCGGATGCTGCGGATCGTCAACGTGCCGTTGTCGAGCGGCGCCGTCGCCGGCTTTGCCGTCGACGTCCAGGACCTTGAGGACGCGCGGACCGAGCTCGCGCGCTACATCGAATCGCAGCGCGAGCTCGCCGACCGGATGACCGCGGGTACGGCGCAATTCGACGCGGACCGGACGCTGGCCTTCTTCAACCGGCCGTTCGCGGCGATGAGTCAGCTCGAGCCCGACTGGCTCGCCGAGCAGCCCGAATTCGATCGCGTTATCGAGCGGATGCGCGACAACCAGCGGTTGCCGGAGACGCGCGATTTCCCCGCCTGGAAGGATGAGCGGCGCGGCTGGTTTAGCAGTGCCGAGGAGGTGATCGAAGAAGAGTGGATGCTGCCCAACGGCGACCATTTGCGCATTGTTGCTCAGCCACTTCCCGACGGCGGCCTGCGCCTCTTCCTCGAGGACCGTACCGAGCAGCTTCGTCTCGCCTCGGCGCGCGATACGTTGCTGCGCGTCCGCGCCGCGACGTTCGACAACCTGTTCGAAGCGATCAGCGTTTTCGCCAGCGACGGCCGGCTCTACCTGTGGAACCAGCGCTTCCTCGAGGACTGGGACCTCGATGAGGAATGGCTGGCAACGCATCCGCGCGTCGATGAGCTGGTACCGGCAATGGCGCCCAAGCTCGTCAATCCCACGGCCGCGGCGCAGATCAGGGAGATGGTCCGCCAGACCACCAACGAGCGTCAGTCGGCGAATGGCCGGATCTCGATGACCGACGGCCGCCATTTCGAGTTCGCCGCGGTCCCGCTGCCGGACGGGAATGCGCTGTTCACGATGGTCGACGTGACCGACTCCAGCCGGATCGAGGCAGCCCTGCGCGAACGCGCGACGGCGCTCGAGGAAGCCGATCGGGTGAAGACCGACTTCGTCGCCAACGTCAGTTATGAGCTCAGGACTCCGCTGACCTCGATCGGCGGTTTCGCCGAGCTGCTCGGCGCAGGATACGCCGGCGAGCTCAGCCCCAAGGCCAAGGATTATGTGGACGCGATCCTCGAATCGGTCGAGCGCCTGTCGAAGCTCATTAACGACGTGCTCGATCTGACCACGGCGGATACGCGGGGCGTGGCGCTCGAGCGCGAGCGCGTGGACATCGCCGGACTATGCCGCGCCGCCGCCGATGCGGCGAAGGCGCGCGCCGCCGAAAAAGCCCAGAAGCTGGAGGTCGAGATTTCCGACTCTGCTGGTCACGTCTTCGGCGATGCGCGGCGGCTGCGCGAATCGGTCGAGCACGTGCTCCAGAACGCGATCGCCTACACCGACCGGAAGGGCAGCATCACGCTCATCGCCGAGGGAGACGAGGACAAGGCGGTCGTTCGCATCCGCGACAATGGCTCGGGCATCGCCGCGGCCGACATCCCGCGCGTCTTCAACCGCTTCGATCGGGTGGTCGAGGAAGGGGTTCGGGGCGAAGCGGCACTCGGGCTCGGACTGCCGCTGACGCGCCAGTTTATCGAGGCGCACGGCGGGACGGTCGAGCTCCAATCGAAGAAGGGCAAAGGCACCACCGTCACCCTGACCATCCCGCGCGGCGCCAAATGAACCTCAACAGCGAGGAGGCAACAGCGCAGCTCGGCGCCGCCCTAGCGAAAGTCGCGCGGGCAGGGGACGTCATTACCCTTTCCGGGCCGCTCGGAGTGGGCAAGACGGCGCTCGCCCGCGGGTTCATTGGCGCGCTCGGCTACGCTGGCGAAGTGCCGAGCCCGAGCTTCGCCATCGTCCAGCCGTACGAGGAGCTCGAGCCGGCGGTCTGGCACGTCGATTTTTACCGCATCGAGGATGCGGCGGAGATCGAAGAGCTGGGGCTCGATTCGGCCGCCGATGCCGTGCTCCTGATCGAATGGCCGGACCGCGCTTCGAGCGGCGCGTGGCCCGAAGCGCTCGGCCTGTCGCTGCAGTTCGGCAACAACGGCAACAGAATCTTGACAGCCAAGGTGCCTCCGTCATGGGAAGGACGATGGCCGCCACGTTGACGCCCCCCGCGCATGCCGCTGAATTCCTTGCCTCTTGCGGGTGGGAAGGGGCCGAGATCGTGCCGCTCGCCGGCGACGCTTCGTTCCGGCGCTACTTCCGCGTGGTGAACGGCGCGCAGAGTGCGGTGCTGATGGACGCGCCACCGCCGCATGAGGATCCGCGCCCGTTCATGGCCGTCGCCGAGTGGCTCGCCTCGGTGGGCTTGAGCGCGCCCGAGATCCTCGCCCGCGACCTCGAAAAAGGCCTGCTGCTGCTCGCCGACTTCGGCGACTGGCGGCTGCGCGAGATCCTCGATGACGAGCCGGCTCGACAGCGCGAGCTGTACGAACTCGCTACCGATGTGCTCGTCCACCTTCACCAGCATCCGCCGATGGAGGGGCTTCGCCCGCATGGGCTGGAGCAATGGCTCGACGAGCTGATGCTCTTCGTCGAATGGTATTGCCCGGCCGTTGGCGCAGAGGTGGAGGCCGAGGCGTATCGAGCGGCGTGGACCGAGGCGCTTGGCCCCGTCGCCGGCGATAGGCTGGGCCCGGTGACGGTACTGCGCGACTATCATGCCGAGAACATCATGCTGGTCGGCGACCGCCAGGGGGTGGCCCATTTCGGACTGCTCGATTTCCAGGACGCGGTGGCGGGACATCCCGCTTACGATCTGGCCTCGGTGCTCGAGGACGCGCGCCGCGACGTCCCGCCTGAGATCGAGCAGGCGATGATCGACCGCTACGTCGCTGCAACCGGTCATGGCGAAGCGTTCGAGCGCGCCTATTGGGCGCTCGCGGCGCAGCGCAACACGCGCATCCTCGGGGTCTTCACCCGGTTGTGGAAGCGCGACGGCAAGCCCAAGTATAGCAGCTTCCAGCCGCGGATGTGGGGCCTGCTCGAACGCGACCTTGCCCACCCGCAGCTGAAGCCCGTGCGGGACTGGTTCGACGCGAATATCGGCCCCGAGCACCGGCGTGAGCCGTGGAAGCAGGCCGCATGAGCCAGGCCAAGCGGGCGCTTCGCCTTCGCGCCGAAGTGCCGGGGGAGGTCCCCCGTACGGCGATGATCATGGCCGCGGGGCTGGGCAAGCGGATGCGGCCGCTCACCGCGACCAGGCCCAAGCCGTTGATCGAGGTCGGCGGCAAGTCGCTGCTCGATCATGCGCTCGACAAGCTGCGCACCGCCGGGGTGAAGAAGGTCGTCGTCAACGTCCATTACCTCGCCGATGCGCTCGAGGCGCATCTCGCGAGCCGCGCTCATGGCCTCGAGGTCGTCATTTCGGATGAACGCGACACGCTGATGGAGACCGGCGGCGGCCTGGTTAAAGCCGCGCCGTTGATCGACTGCGACCCGTTCCTCGCGCTCAACAGCGACAATCTGTGGATTGATGGTCCGGCCGACACGCTGCGGCTGCTCGCTTCGCAGTGGGATGATGCGAAGATGGACGCGCTGCTGCTGCTGGTACCGCAGGCGCGCGCGCTCAATCACGGCGGCATGGGCGATTTCCACATGGACCGCGCCAGTCGGTTGCGGCGCCGGCAGAAGAGCTATGTCGCGCCGTTCGTCTTCACGGGCATCCAGATGGTATCGAAGCGGCTGCTGCGCGACGCTCCGGAGGGGCCGTTCTCGACCAACCTGTTGTGGGACCGGGCGATGGAGGAGGGGCGGTGCTTTGGCGCGGTGCACCAGGGTTTGTGGTTCGACGTCGGGACGCCGCAATCGATCCAGATGACGGAAACGGCGCTGGAGAATGTCTGACCGCCCGGCGGTCTTCACCATCCCCACCCACCGCTCGTTTGCCGATGCGCTCGCAGCGGGATTGATCGCGCGCTTCGGCAAGGACCCGCTGGGCCTCGCCAGCGGCCGCATCCTCCTGCCCAACAACCGCGCGGTGCGGTCCGTCACCGAAGCCTTCGTCCGCGCCAGCGGAAGCGGGCTGCTGCTGCCGCGGCTGATCCCCGTCGGCGATCCCGAGATCGACGAGCGGATCGGCGGCGCGATCGACACGATCGACCTCGACGAGGTGATTCCGCCGGCGATCGATCCGACCGAGCGACTGCTGACGCTTGCTTCCTTGACGCGGGGCGAAGGACCCGCCGAAGCGATGCGCTTGGCCGCGGACCTGGCGCGAGCGCTGGATGCACTGCTGGTCGAAGAGGTCGCGCCGGCCGAGCTGCGCGAGGTGGCAAAGGGGACGGACGACCTCGCCAGGCACTGGGAAAAGTCGCTCGAAAAGCTCCAGCTGATCTACGAGGCGTGGCCGCAAATCCTCTCCGAACGCGGTGAGCTCGACCTTGCGGAGCGGCGCAACCGCCTGCTTCACCGGCTGGCGGAGCGCTGGCGTGACCAGCCGCCGCCAGGCTTCACCGTCGCCGCCGGCATTACCACCGCCGCGCCGGCAGTCGCGAAGCTTGTGGCGCGCCTGGCGCGAATGCCAGAGGGCATGGTGGTTCTCCCGGGCTTGTGGCTCGCCGATCTTCTTCCCGACGAGGAATGGGCGGCGCTCGGGCCGGACGAAAATGGCCGCAGCGAGCCCAACCACCCGCAATTTCACCTGAAGCTCCTGCTCGATCGAATGGGGATCGCGCGCGAGGAAGTGCAGCGCTGGCGCTACTCGGGCGCCACGGCGTCTTCGCCGGCCCGTTCGCGAGCGGTCGCGAATGCGATGGCTGCGCCGGCCTTCACCCATAGATGGGAAACACTGCGGTCCGACCAGCGCCGGCTCAGCGGCATTCGCCTTGCCGAGCTGCCGGACGCTGCGGCCGAAGCGCAGGCGATCGCGCTCGCCTTGCGTGAGGCGCTCGAGATGCCAGGCAAGACGGCGGCGCTTATCACCCCCGACCGG
>DATDDW010000155.1:0-1878 GCA_036523615.1 Sphingomicrobium sp. | reverse complement strand
GGCCATGACCGCGCTGATCGAGGACGTGCGCGAGGGCCGCGTCGGCGAGGGCATCTGCGCGGCGGTCGAACGCGTGGGCGCCGTGCTCACCGAGCATTTCCCGCGCAAGGCGGACGACGAAAACGAGATCCCGGACAGGCTGATTGAGCTGTGAACCTCGACGATCTGCCGCCGCCCGAAGTCATGTGGAGCGGCAGGTTCGTGCGCGCGCTGAAGCGCGGCCAATGGGAATATGCGAGCCGCGCCAACGACATCAACGCGGTCGTGATCCTCGCCGAATATGAGGGCAAGGTGATCCTCATCGATCAGCCGCGCGTCGCGCCCGACTGCCGTTGCGTCGAGCTTCCCGCCGGACTCGTCGGCGACGAGGACCCGAACGCCACGCCCGAAAGCACGGCGATCAAGGAGCTGGAGGAAGAAACGGGCTTCACCGCCGAGCGGGTGGAGCGCCTGGGCGACTTCTATGCGTCGCCGGGGATGCTGTCGGAGAGCTTCACTTTGGTTCGCGCGCACGGCGTGCGGCGCATCGGCGAAGGCGGAGGCGACGAGAACGAGGACATCAACGTCCACCTCGTCGCGCGGAGCGACATTCCGAATTTCATCGAGCAGAAGCGCGCCGAAGGCTTCGGCGTCGACGTCAAGCTGCTGATCTTCATGAACTTTTAGCGGCCGAGAACTTCGTCGGCGAGATCGCGGAGATTGGCGAATTCGGCGAGCTTCACTCCGTCGCTGGTCTTGAGCCCCCGCGGCACCCAGGCGGTCTCGAAGCCGAGCTTGGCCGCTTCCTTGAGGCGCAGCCCGGCGTGAGCGACCGGGCGGATCTCGCCCGACAAGGCGATCTCGCCGAGTACGACCGCTTCGGACGGGATCGGCCGTTCGGACAGCGCCGAGACCAAAGCCGCAGCGACGGCGAGGTCGGCTGCCGGATCGCTGAGGCGATAGCCGCCGGCGACGTTCAGATAGACTTCGGCAGTGGCGAAGCTGAGCCCGCAGCGCGCCTCGAGCACGGCGAGGATCATCGCCAGCCGCCCCGAATCCCAGCCAACCGCGGCGCGCCGCGGCGTCGCGCCGCTCGCCAGCCTGACCACCAGCGCCTGGATCTCGACCAGCACTGGGCGCGACCCCTCGATCGCCGGGAACACGCTGGTGCCGCTGACCGCATCGTCACGGTGGGTGAGGAACAAGGCCGAAGGGTTGGGGACTTCGGTGAGCCCCTGCCCTTCCATCGCGAACACCCCGATCTCGTCGGTGCCGCCGAAGCGGTTCTTCATCGCCCGCAGGATGCGATATTGGTGGCTGCGCTCGCCCTCGAACGAGAGCACGGTATCGACCATATGCTCGAGCACGCGCGGGCCGGCGATCGTGCCGTCCTTGGTCACATGACCGACGAGCACGGCGGCAGTGCCATGCTCCTTGGCGAAGCGCACCAGCTCCTGCGCGCTGGCGCGCACCTGGCTCACGGTGCCGGGAGCGCCTTCCATCAAGTCGCTGTGCATCGTCTGGATTGAGTCGATCACGAGCAGCGCCGGCGGCTCGCCTTCGGCGACAGTGGTCAGGATGTCGCGGACCGACGTCGCCGCGGCGAGCCGCACCGGAGCCCCGCCGAGGCCGAGGCGAACCGCGCGCAGCCGCACCTGCTCGGCCGATTCCTCGCCCGACACATAGACGATTTTGTGCCCCTCGGCGGCGAGCCGGGCGGCGACCTGCAGCAGTAGCGTCGACTTGCCGATGCCGGGATCGCCGCCGACGAGCAGCGCCGAGCCGGCGACGATGCCGCCGCCGATCGCCCGGTCGAACTCGGATATTCCGCTGGGCAGGCGCTCCGGAAGAACCGCCGGAGTCTCGAGGCCGATCAGCGGGATCATCCGCCCGCCGCCC
>DATDDW010000154.1:0-2777 GCA_036523615.1 Sphingomicrobium sp. | reverse complement strand
CGGCTCGCCGGAGCGTACAAGGTCTACATCGGCCACCACGGCGACAATGGCGCGAAGCAGGCCGACCTGGTGCTCCCCGGCGCGGCCTATGCGGAGAAGCACGGCACCTGGGTCAACACCGAGGGGCGGGTGCAGCGCGCCGAGCGCGCCGTCTTCCCGCCGGGCGAGGCGCGCGAGGACTGGGCGATCCTGCGCGCGGTCAGCGAGCTTGCCGGCAAGACGCTGCCATTCGACAGCTTCGCCGAGCTTCGGGCGCAGATGGTGAAAGAGTATCCCCAGCTCGGCCGCGAGGGCTTGGTCGACCTGCCCTGGTCGCCGCCGAAGCTCGACGCGAAGGCGCAGGGACCGATCCGCTACCCGATCGCCGACTTCTTCCTCACCAACGCGATCTGCCGCAACAGCCCGACAATGCGCCAATGCTCCGAAGAGCTGGTGCAGGGCCTGCATTACGAGGAGGCGGCGGAGTGACCGCTTTCTTCGTCAGTCACGGCATGATCTACGGCTGGGCCTGGTTCCTCGCGACGATCATCGGCATCCTCATCATCGCGCTGCCGCTGATGCTCGCCGTGGCGATGATCATCTATGCCGAGCGCAAGATCTGGGCGGCCATCGCGCTTCGCCGCGGGCCCAACGTGGTCGGCCCGTGGGGCCTGCTGCAAAGCTTCGCCGACGGGCTCAAGGTCTTCCTCAAGGAAACGATCGTCCCGACCAGCGCGAACAAGGGCCTGTTCCTGATCGCGCCCATCGTCACCTTCGCCGTCGCGCTGATCGTCTGGGCGGTGGTGCCGTTCGCACCGGGGGTAGTGCTCGCCGACGTCAACGTGGGCTTGCTCTACATCCTCGCGGCAAGCTCGCTCGGCGTTTATGGCGTGATCATCGCTGGCTGGTCGTCCAACTCCAAATATCCGTTCTTCTCGGCGCTGCGCGCCGCGGCGCAGATGGTCAGCTATGAAGTTTCAATCGGCTTCGTGCTGATCACCGTGGTCCTCTACGCAGGCACCTTCAACCTCTCCGGCATTGTGCTCGCGCAGAAGGGCCACGTGCTCGGCATCCTGAACGGCTTCGGCTTCAACCCGCTGCTGTTCCCGATGTGGGTGGTGTTCCTGATCAGCTCGATGGCCGAGACGTTCCGCACACCCTTCGACCTCACCGAAGCCGAGAGCGAGCTCGTCGCCGGCTTCCAGACCGAATATTCGTCGATGAGCTTCGCGCTGTTCTGGCTCGGCGAATATGGCAATGTGATCCTGATGTGCGCCTTGAATGCGATCCTCTTCTGGGGCGGGTGGCTGCCGCCGGTCGACTGGGCGCCGCTCTACTGGTTCTTCTTCACACCAGCGCTAACGGGCATGTTCTGGCTGTTCGCCAAGATGCTGTTCTTCTTCTTCGTCTTCGGCTGGGTCCGCGCGACCGTGCCGCGCTACCGCTACGACCAGCTGATGCGCCTGGGCTGGAAGATCTTCCTGCCATTGTCGCTGATCTTCGTCGTCGCGGTCTCCGGTTGGCTGATGCTCACGCGCTACGGAGCCCCAGCATGATTCACTGGCTCAAGTCCTTCACGCTATGGGATTTCGTCAAAGCGCACGCGCTGACGCTGAAGTATTTCTTCAAGCCCAAGGCGACGATCAACTACCCCTACGAGAAAGCGCCGCAGAGCCCGCGCTTCCGCGGTGAGCATGCGCTGCGCCGCTACCCCAATGGGGAAGAGCGCTGCATCGCCTGCAAACTGTGCGAGGCGATCTGCCCGGCGCTCGCCATCACCATCGAGGCCGAGCCTCGCGAGGACGGCAGCCGCCGCACCACGCGTTACGACATCGACATGGTCAAATGCATCTACTGCGGGCTGTGCCAGGAGGCGTGCCCCGTGGATGCGATCGTCGAGGGGCCGAACCTCGAATTCGCCACCGAAACGCGCGAGGAATTGCTCTACGACAAGGCCAAATTGCTCGCCAACGGCGACAGGTGGGAGCAGGCGATCGCCGCCAACCTTGCCGCCGATGCACCCTACCGATAACCGCGCCGCCACAGGATCCCCAGCTTGATCGCAATCATCGCCTTTTACCTGTTCGCCACGCTCACCATCGCGGCGGCGCTGGCGGTCGTCTTCTCGCGCAACCCGGTCCACTCGGTGCTGTGGCTGATCGTCGCCTTCTTCAACGCGGCGGGGCTGATGCTGCTGGTCGGCGCCGAGTTCATCGCGATGCTGGTGGTGATCGTCTACGTCGGCGCGGTCGCGGTGCTGTTCCTGTTCGTGGTGATGATGCTCGACGTCGATTTCGCCGTGCTTCGGCGCGGCTTCACCCGGAACCTGCCGTTCGGGATCCTGATCGCGCTGGTCCTGCTTGCGGAGGTGATCGTCGCGGTGAGCGCGTGGCAGGCCGGCCCGGCGCTGAGCGGCATCTCGATCCCGGCAGCAACGCAGCCCAACATCGTCGCCTTGGGTGAGCTGCTCTACAGCCGCTACCTGTTCCCGTTCGAGATCGCCGGCCTGATCCTTCTCGTCGCGATGATCGGCGCGATCGTGCTGACCCACCGCAGCCGCGGCGACACCCGCACGCCCAAGGTGTCGCGCCAGCTCCGCCGCCGGCCCGGCCAAGCGGTCCGCCTCACCGAACCCGACGTAGGCGAGGGGGTGCGGTTGTGATCTCGCTCACCCACTATCTCGCCGTGGCCGCGGTGCTGTTCACCATCGGCGTGCTCGGCATCTTCCTCAACCGCCGCAACGTGATCCTGATGCTGATGGCGATCGAGCTGATCCTGCTCGCGGTGAACATCAACCT